>DATAET010000048.1:0-23763 GCA_036257855.1 Gaiellaceae bacterium
CCGTTCTCGTTCAGGTACTCCATCGCGTCGAAGTCGCCGAAGGCCTCGCCCATCGAGCCGGCGTGGAAGCCGGTCCGGTTCGAGCCCTTGCCGATCATCCGGTTCTCAATCGAGTGCCCGTACTCGTGGCCGATCACGGCCATGTCGTAGTCGCCGTCCGCCGAGGGCGCGTAGAAGCTCCCGGCAAGGGGCTCCCAGATGTACATGTTCGTGATCGACGAGGCGCCGCCGGGGAGCGTGATCATGTTCGCGTTGTCACGCCCGCTCGCCGGCGACGGTGTCGGGATCGCCCAGCCGGACTGGACATCTCCCTTGACGGGGTCGCCCTGCTGCCGCCGTTCGGTCGTTCCGAAGTTCGACTGCTGCTCGTTCCAGTTCTGCTCGGTGAACCCGAGGAAGTACGAGAAGTCGTGCATCCGGTTGTGGGCGACGAACAGGTTCACCCGTCGCGGCCGAGTCGTCGTAGCTCGCCCCCGGGACGAACGTGCCCCAGTTGTCGAGGTCCGTGTAGATGACGTTCGTCCACGGGAAGCTGTAGTCGCGGCCGGTGCTCGTCGGCATGAACTGCGGCGGGCTCGGGACGGTGTTGTTCGTCCACGACGTCGCCGTGATCGCGTTGTTCCCCTTGGTCGTGAAGCTCGGCGTGTCCGTGGTCATGTCGTGATCCCACGGCGCGCGCGAGGCCAGGTTCGCGACCACCTGGTCGCAGCCCGGAGCCGACCGCCAGCACAGCGTCTGCCGCGTGTCCGTGCTCGAGCGGCCGTACGGGAACTGATCGAGCGTGCCGAGGTCGGGGTTCGCCGCGAATGCCTTCCAGCGCGTGAAGTACGGCGCCGGAGCAGGCGTGTCGTCGAGCGTCAGAGTGCCGGTGTACGTCCGCGGCTCGGCCCATGCTGCGCCGTCCGGGAAGTCGCACACCTGCACCGTGTAGTTGCCGGGAGGCACGCCTCCGGCCGGCTCGTAGTGGAACTGCTCCGGCGAGAAGAGCGTGTCCGCGTCGAGGATCCTGACTCCGTCCTTGAAGAGGGACAGGACGACGTCGTTCGTCGGGATCGTCGCCGCGGCGAATCCGTCGAGCGCGCGGATGCCCGCCCCGACCGCATAGGGGCCGTGCATCGGGCCGCACGCGCCGTCGGTCGCAGCTAGCTCACCGCTGAAGGAGTTCGTCACCACGAACGGCTGGAACCGCGGCTTCGCGGCCTTTCCGCCTTTCGCGAAGTAGTCGACGAGGCTGTAGCGGCCGAGCAGCTTGCCGCTGGCCGCGTCGACGAAGTCGCGGTATGCGAGCCGCACCTTCGGTGCGAGGACGAGCGCCTCGTACGCCGGCACGACGCCGGCGCGGAGCGTCGGGAACGCCACCATCCGCGCCTGCTGCGGTTCCGAGAGCCCGAGCACGCCGAGCTGCGTCCAGCCCCGCGCCACCTTGCTGCCGCGAACCTGCCGCAGCTTCTTGTGGAGGCCCGACTGGTTCGCTGCCGCCACCCAGGCCCGCGAGGCCGTGAAGCTCGCCTTGCCGACGAGAGCACGGTCGCGCGTCAGGGACGACGACGCATAGGCGACCTTCCAGCCGCGCGCCTTCGAGCCGGTGACGCCGATCGTGACGAGGCCGCTCTCCGACGTCGCGAGGCCGCCGAAGACCTGACGGAAGCTGACGGTGTAGCCGGGGCTTCCCGTCAGGCGGTTCGCACTGTCGAAGACGAGGCCGTTGACGGAGCGAAGCCGTACAGCCGAGCGTTCCGAACCAGGTACTTCCTGGCTGCGCCGGCCGCGGTCGTGGCCCGGATTCCTTTCGCCAGGGAGGTCCCGCGCTTGGAGACGCTCCCGGGTGTGCCGAACCTGTTCCAGCTGACCCTCACCTTCAGTTTCGCGGCGAGTGCCCGCTGGGCTTTGGTCGGTGCGATCTTGCCGGCGCGGCTGTCGAAGTCGCTCAGGCTCGCCGACTGTGCGTCGTCGACGCGAGCGATCGAAAGCGCGGCGCCGGGAAGAACGACCGCCACGAGCGCGGCTGCAAGCGCAGCTGCGCCCAGAGCTTGAGTCGCATGTGTTCTCCCCTCCTGCCCGAATTGATGACCTGCCAGACGGGCGCGATCTTCGATTGTCTATTGCCACTTGTCAAGCGGACGGTTGACCACGGCGTCCGTCGGGTTCATCGTCGCGGCGATGCCGCGCCTCGACCACGCCGCCTTCGAGACCGACGATCCGGATACGACTGCCGGCTTCTACGAGCGCGTGTTCGGCGCGCGCATCGTCAAGGCCGAAGGCCACCCCGTGATGGCGTATGTCGGCAACACCGGCTTCGCGTTCCACGATCGCGGCGGGCCGGGCGACCACGTCGGCGTTCGTGTCTCAGACAATGAGCGGGAAGAGCTCAAGCGTCGCCTGGACGAGGCAGGAATCGGGTGGCGCGAGCGCGATCATGGAGTCGGCGTCGGCCTGTTCTTCGAGGATCCGGACGGGCGGCAGCTAGAGGCGATCACGTACTACTCGGGCGACGACCCGCGCAGACGCTGAGCACGCGCCCCGGCCGGCGTCGCATAGCCGCGCATGCCGTCGAGAAGCAGGCGGTAGAAGCGGTTCGCGAGCTCATCGGTGTCGGTGCCGGGCCGCAGCCAGGTGTACGCCCAGTTCGCCGCCGAGAGGACGAGCAACGCAGCCGTTGCGTCGTCGAGGTCGGTCCGAAGCTCGCCGAGGTCGCGCCCCTCGCGGAAGTAGGCGCGGATCCGCTCCTCGTAGCGACGGCGCTCGCCGACGATCTCGTCGCGGCGCTCGCCCTCGAGGTAGCGCCACTCCTGCACGAAGACGGTCGCGACGTCGAGCTGGTCGGCGACGACTCGGAGGTGCGATCTCAGCGCGAGGCGGATCTTCTCGGTCGCCGGGAGGTCATCCGGGACCGCATCGAGCCCCGCGTGGAAGGCCCGCGCCCCCTCGGCCATCGTCTCGTACAGCAGGTCCTGTTTCGAGGCGATGTGCGCGTACAGCGAGCCCTTCTGCACGCCCATCGCCTCGGCCAGATCGCCGATCGACGTCCCGTGGTAGCCCTTCTGCGCGAACAGGCGCGCGGCCTGCCGCGTCAGCTCGGATCGTCGTGCCGACATCGAGGAAGCTCGACTAACTCTCGCCGAAGCTTGTAATCATCCGGCTCCGCCCACAACTGAACATTGTCCATGACTGGCTAGGGCGGACCGAAAGGGGAGAGGATCGTGAGGAAGGCATTACTCGTCACGGCTGCAGCCGTGACCGCGCTCGGGATCGCGGCGATGGCAGCCGCGGGGCCCGCGCGTACGAAGCCGACGACATTCGTCGTCGTCTACCAGACAGGCGCCTCGCCGGCGGCCGCGCACGCGGCGATCAAGGCGGCGGGCGGCAGGCTCGCGCACGAGAACAGGGACGTCGGGGTCGCAACCGTCGTCTCGACGAACCCGCGCTTCGTTCTCGATGCGTCGCGCTCCTCGGCGCTCGTCGGCGCAGCGCACAACATGCCGATCGGCCACGTGCCTGCGACGAAGCCGCACGCGGCGCCGAAGAAGTTCGACCTCGAGAAGCTCCAGGCGCTTCGGAAGCCGCTCAAGGGCTACCGGCAGCGCATCCAGCGCTTCCACCACGAGCGGGCGGAGCCGCTGGCGCCGCTGCAATGGGACATGCAGATGATCCACGCGACGACCACCGGGTCGTACGCAGTGCAGCAGGGGAAGAAGAAGGTCGTCGTCGGCATCATCGACACCGGCGTCGACGGGACGCACCCGGACATCGCGCCGAACTTCAACGGCCGGCTGAGCCGGAACTTCACGACCGACATCACGTCCGTCCCGCCGGACCTCGGCGGCGACGGGCCTTGCGAGTTCCCGAGCTGCAAGGACCCGGCGAACCACGACGACAACGGCCACGGCACCCACGTCGCCAGCGAGATCGGCTCGCCGATCAACGGCCTGGGGATGGCCGGGATCGCACCGCGTGTCTCGCTCGTCAACCTGCGCGCCGGTCAGGACTCCGGCTACTTCTTCGTGCAGGCCAGCGTCGACGCGCTCACCTACGCGGGCGACCACGGCATCGACGTCGTGAACATGAGCTACTACATCGACCCCTGGCTGTTCAACTGCCCGGCGAGCGCTCCGGCTCCGGAGGACTCGGCGGCGTCTCGCGCCGAGCAGCAGACGATCATCACGGCGACGCAGCGGGCGCTCGACTACGCGCACGCGCACGGCGTCACGCTGATCGCGGCGGCCGGGAACAGCCACATGGACGAGGGGCATCCGACCACCGACGACACGAGCCCCGACTTCCCGTCCAACGCTCCGTATCACCGGACGGTCACGAACGCGTGCCTCGACCTGCCGACCGAGGGCAACAACGTGATGAGCATCAGCTCGATCGGCCCGACGAAGCGGAAGGCCGACTACTCGAACTTCGGCCTCGAGCAGATCACGGTTGCGGCTCCGGGCGGATTCTTCCGCGACGATCCGTGGAATCCGTCCCTTGCGGGCCCGCCCCTCGGGACGAACAATCCGCAGAGCCTCGCGGCGGGCATTCCGAACGAGATCCTCGCCGCCTACCCGAAGAACGTCGCCGACGCCGAGGGCACGCTGAACCCGGACGGCACGCCGAACACGCCGTTCGTCGTCCGCGACTGCAACAGCAAGGGCACCTGCGCCTACTACCAGTGGATCCAGGGCACCTCGATGGCGTCGCCGCACGCCGTCGGCGTGGCCGCGCTGATCATCGCGGAGTATGGCAAGACGCACCACGGCCAGTTCGGGCTCGATCCGGCGAAGGTGGAGCAGATTCTCCGCCGGACGGCGACCGATACGCCGTGCCCGGAGCCGCGGCTGCACACCTACACGGATAAGGGCCGACCGACGAGCTTCAACGCCCTCTGCGAGGGCACGACCGAGCTCAACGGCTTCTACGGCGACGGAATCGTGGATGCGCTTCGCGCCGTCGAGGGTGGCAAGCACGACCACGGCCACAAGCACGGCAAGCACTAGCCGGCACGACGCACGGCGTTTGCGAGGGGGCCGGAAACGGCCCCCTCACCGCCTCCGAGCCTTGTTACCCTAACGACCGTTCGGTTCGAAACCAGCTCTGGAGAACAGGCATGACAGACGCGGAATTCCTCGAGTACGTGCAGGGCGGCGGCCAGGTCGAGACAGACGACTGGATGCCGGACGAGTACCGGGCGAAGCTGATCAAGTTCATCGAGATGCACGGCAACTCGGAGCTGATGGGCGTCCTGCCTGAGCGCGAGTGGATCCTGCGGGCGCCGACGCTCCAGCGGAAGCTCGCCCTGACGGCGAAGGTGCAGGACGAGGTCGGACATTCACAGCTGATCTACCGCGTCGTCGAGGACCTCGGCAAGCCGCGGGAGCAGTGCCTCGCGGACCTGATCTCGGGCAAATCGAAGTTCCACAACGTGTTCCACTACCCGACGAAGACGTGGGGTGACGTCGGCGTGATCGCCTGGCTCGTCGACGCGGCGGCGATCATCAGCCAGAAGGCGCTCCTGAAGTGCTCGTACGCGCCGTACGCGCGGATCATGAAGAAGATCTGCTGGGAGGAGTCGTTCCACATCCTCCACGGCCGCGACGTCGTCCTGACGATGATGCTCGGCACCGACGAGCAGCGCGAGCTCGTCCAGGAGGCCATTGACCGCTGGTGGGGGCCGCTGATGCAGTTCCACGGCAACCCGATCCCGAAGGACGAGGATCCGATGTACCACTGGCGGATCAAGTCGCAGGGGAACGAGGAGGCGCGGCAGCAGTTCCTCGACGGCTACGTGCCACAGATCTGGGAGCTCGGCCTGACGGTCCCGGATCCGAGGCTGCGCAAGCGCGACGACGGCGTCTGGGAGTACACAGAGCCGGACTGGGACGAGCTGATGCACGTCGTCACCGGCCACGGGCCGAAGACGGCGGAACGGCTCGAGCTGCGCCGGGCGACGCGCAAGGAGACGGAGTGGGTTCGCCTGGCCGTGCTCGCCGAAGCCGCGTAGTCCTCCTGCCATGCCGGTCAGAGCACGACGATGATCTACGAGGTTTTTCGGCAGGAGCGGAAGGGCCAGGCGTTCGCGCACGCAGGGTCGATCGAGGCGCCGAACGAGGAGTTCGCGGAGTGGTACGCCCGCGAGCAATACGGACGCCGCGGCGAGTCGACGGCTTTGTGGATTGCGCCGCGCCAGTCCCTGCACGAGATCGAGGACTTCGTCGACGAGCTGGGGCGCAACTACCACCGCGTCGACGGCTACCCCTTGAAGCAGAAGCTCAAGGACGCACGTGAACGCGCAGACGCTGCTCGAGATCGCTGACGACGAGCTGATTCTCGGCTGGCGCAACTCCGAGTGGACCGGGATCGCGCCGATGCTCGAGGAGGACGTGGCCTTCTCGTCGATCGCGCAGAACGAGATCGGGCACGCGCGCGCGCTCTACGAGCTCGCAGCTGCCGAGCTGGGAACGACCGCGGACGAGCTCGCCTTCGACCGCGAGCCGTCCGACTACCGGTGCGCGCCGCTCGTCGAGTTGAGGCGACTCGAGTGGGCCCGCACGATCGCGCGACACTGGCTGTACGAGACCGCCGACGAGATCCGGCTCCGAGCGCTGAAGGCGTCGGACGACGTCGAGATCGCGGGGCTCGCGGCCAAGATCGACCGCGAGGAGGCATACCACCGGATCCACGCGGACATGTGGGTCGACCGCCTGCTCGCGACCGAGGAGGGCGGCGAGCGGCTGAACGAGGCAGTCGACGAGCTCTGGCCGTATGCGCTCGGGGTCCTCGACGACGAGCTCCGACCCGAGCTTCGTGCTTGCGTGGAGGAGCGCCTCGGCCGGACGCTCCCGCACGTCGCGGCCGTGCCGCGCGGCGTTCACGAGGCGGAGCTCGAGGAGCTGTGGAACGAGATGACGACGGTCCGGCGCTCGGCGCCGCCCGGCTCGCAATGGTGACCGCCGACGAGGTCTGGGCGGCACTCGCCGAGATTCCCGACCCGGAGATCCCGGTGATCTCGCTCGTCGACCTCGGTGTCGTGAAGGACGTCACCGTGGACAACGGGACGGTGCGCGTCGACTTCACGCCGACGTTCATGGGTTGCCCCGCGCTCGAGGCGATGCAGCGCGCCATGGAGACGAGGATCGCGGCGCTCGGCGCCGTGCCGGCGGTCACGGTCCGCCTCGACGACTCGTGGTCGACCGACGACATCACGCCGGAGGGCCGCGACAAGCTGCGTGCCGCCGGCTTCGCACCGCCCGCCCCCCGCTCCGTCGGCAAGCTCGAGCTCGTCCAGCTCCAGCGCGGGTTCCGCTGCCCGTACTGCGGATCCACGAGCACGAAGCTCGAGAACCTCTTCGGCCCGACGCCCTGTCGCTCGATCCGATACTGCGAGGACTGTCGCCAGCCGTTCGAGCAGTTCAAGACCATCTGACGCGGACGTTGACTCATCCCGTACCGGGTGCCACGGTACGCCCGCGTGGATGCCATCGCCGAAGTCGTCGTCCTCGTCCTCACCGGAATCGGAGCGCTCGCGGTCTTCAGGGCGATCAGGCGACGTCTCGGCGGGCACGCGCAGGATGCAGACAACGACTTCGACGACCTCGACGGTGTCGACGTTCGCGCGCTAGCCGCCGAGCTCGACGCGGAGCACGACTGGTGGCAGATGAGCCTCGAGGGCCTCGAGCAGGAGCCCGCCTTCGAGAGCGCGGTGGCCTCGCTCGCCGACGACGACACGCCGATCGAGACCGTCGTCTCGTTGACACGCGACGCGGACGGCTGGGTTGCGTCCATGGCCTTGGCTGCCCTCCGGCGTCGAGACGACGTACCGGAGGAGTGGGTGACGTGGGCGGCACGCAACCCGGTCCGACCGTCGGTGTGCGAAGACGTGCTCTTGCTGCGGGCGCTCGCAGCACACGCGACCGAGCCCGTGATCGGCGCTGTCCTGCCGGTGGTCGAGTCCATCCGGCAGGAGGCGATCGCCGAGTTCGTCGAGGATCGACTGGCGAACGGCGAACGCCTGTCCACGAGCACCTTCGACAGAGTCCCGCTCGACGGCATCCACGGCGTGGAGGCGTTCGTCGACCGCTACGAGGACCAGCTCGGTGCGGACTTCCGGAGGTGCTTCGAGGAATGGCGTGCGCTGCGCCGGCTGCTCGCAATCGGGCGGGTCTGGGAGCGACCGTTCGATCGGCCGCCGGCGCTCCTCGTGGGACGCCGGCGCGAGCTCGTCGAACACGTCGTCGCGGCCCTCGAACAGGAGCCCTCGCGTTCCGTCCTCCTCGTCGGCGAGCACGGCGTCGGGAAGACAGCGCTCGCCCGTGTCGCGCTCGACCGGCTCGAATCGGAGCCGCTCGTCGTCGCGACCACGGCCGCACAGCTCATGGCGGGCTCCGTGTACGTCGGGGAGCTCGAGACACACATGAAGTCGCTCGTCGACACGCTCGTCGGGCAGGACGTCGTCTGCGTGCTCGCGGAGCTGCAGGAGGCGCTCTTCGCGGGCCAGCACGCCCAAAACCCCCACGGCCTGCTCGACGTGCTGCTGCCGCACGTCGAGTCGGGCGCGGTCACGCTTCTGGCGGAGGCGACACCGACGGCTGCCGAGCTCCTCGTGTTGTCGCGACCGAGAATCGAGAGCGCGTTCGAGATCGTCCGCGTGCGTCCCCTCGACGAGGCGGACACGATCGCCGTCGCCCGGCACGCGCTCGCCCTCGACCGGCTCGATGTCGAAACCGACGATGGCACGCTGGCCGAGTCGTTCGAGCTCGCGCAGCAGTTCCTCCCCGGCGTCTCACCGCCCGGCAACCTCCTGCGGCTCATGAGCGCCACCGCGGCCGAGGCGGCCGAGCAGGGTGGGAACACGTTCGACCAGGCGGACGTGCTCGCGACGCTCGCCGCCGGCTCGGGGCTTCCGCTTGCGCTCCTCGACCCCGCGATCCCGCTTCCGCTCGAGGACGTTCGCGCGTTCTTCGAGCGCCGGATCCTCGAGCAGCCCGAAGCGGTGGAGTGTGTCGTCGAGCGCATCGCGATGATCAAGGCGGGCGTCACGGATGCGGATCGGCCGCTCGGCGTCTTCCTCTTCGTCGGCCCGACGGGCACGGGGAAGACGGAGATCGCGAAGGCGCTGGCGGAGTACCTGTTCGGATCGGCCGAACGGCTCGTGCGCCTCGACATGAGCGAGTATCAGACCCCGGAGTCGCTCGAGCGGCTGCTCACGGACAGCGCGACCGAGTCACACGGTGCAGCGCTCATCTCGTCCATCCGGAAGGATCCGTTCGCAGTCATCCTCCTCGACGAGTTCGAGAAGGCCGCGGAACCCATCTGGGACCTCTTCCTCCAGGTCTTCGACGACGGACGACTGACGGACCGCCAGGGACGACTGGTCGACTTCCGTCGGACGGTCATCGTCCTCACGTCGAACCTGGGAGCGCCGCTCGCGCAGAGCCTCTCGATCGGGTTCGAGCCCGACACGAAACGGACCTTCACGTCCTCGGGAATCGAGCGCGCCGTCCGCGCCTCGTTCCGGCCTGAGTTCCTGAACCGACTGGACCGCACGGTGGTGTTCCGCCCCTTCGAGCGTTCGGCGATGCGGGCGCTTCTCGACAAGGAGCTCACGGATGCGCTCGCGCGCAGAGGGCTACGCAGCCGACCGTGGGCCGTCGAGCTGGACGACTCTGCCTACGCATTCCTCATCGAGAAGGGATTCAGCCCCGAGCTCGGCGCCCGACCACTGAAGCGGGCGGTCGAGCGGTATCTCCTCGCACCGCTCGCCGCAGCGATCGTCGAGCAGGCAGTGCCGGACGGCGACCAGTTCCTCTTCGTCACTGCTGCCGGCGGCGAGCGCATCGAGGTGACGTTCGTCGACCCGGACGAGGTGGGCCCGGACGAGACCGATCGGGGCGAAGTTGCCCCCGGCGAGCTCGTGGACATCGACCTGAGGGCGCTCTACCGGGCGCCCCGCGGAGACGAGAAGTCGGTGCAGTTCGTGTCTGGCGAGCTCGATCGCATCACGAAGGCAGTCGGGGCTCTCGGGGAACGCAAGACGAGGGCGCTCGCCGCGATCGCCAAAACCGGCTTCTGGGATCGGGCGGACCGGTTCTCGACGCTCGCCGAGGTCGAATACCTCGACCGTCTGGACGCGGCAACCCGAACGGCCGGACGACTGGGGGCGCGCGTGAAGCGGAGCGTCCGGTCCGACGGACGTGCGAGCGTCGATCTCGTGCAGCTCCTCGCAGGCCGGCTCTACGTGCTCGACAGTGCACTCGCAGGGATCAGCGCAGGAGTGCCGTCGGACGTCGTCGTGCACCTCCGCACAACGGGAACGAACCCCGGCGGCGAAGGCGAGCCGTTCGCAGCGCTGCTCGCGGAGATGTACGTCGGGTGGGCGGAGCGTCGGGGGATGCAGCTCCGGCGACTGGACGCTCCAGCAGGCGAGCACCTGCTCGCCGTCTCCGGGCTCGGATGCGGGGAGATCCTCGGAGCGGAGAGCGGGGTTCACATCCTCGAGCACGTCGACGACAGCCGCGATGGCGCAAAGGTCGCGGAACGCGAGCAGGTGCGCGTCGTCGTCGTCCCGCGACCGCCCGGCCCCGAGGCAGGTGAAGGTTCGCTCGCTCGGCTGACGCTCCACCGCGTCGAGGCGGCGGAACGGTCGAGCGTCGTCGTGCGGCGATACCGGCCCGGTCGGGCGCCTCTCGTGCGCGACAGCGTGCGCGGGTACCGGACCGGGCGGCTCGACCGGGTGCTCGCGGGCGACTTCGACCTCTACTAGTCGACGCATGGACAAGGCCGACGCCGGGTGATATATCAGCGGCGCGCGCATGACGGATACGGCCGAGACTGCTCTCGAACCATCGCAGCACCGCACCGATCGCAGCAGCTCTCCGGTCATCCGCGCATCGGGCATCTGGAAGGTCTTCGGGCCCAACCCGGAGCGCCTCGTCGGGTCGGCGGACGCGCTTCTCCCGCGCGCCGAGCTCCGGGCGAAGAGTGGCAACGTCGTCGCCGTGCGCGACGTTTCGCTCGAGGTCTGGCAGGGCGAGGTGTTCGTCGTCATGGGACTCTCGGGCTCGGGCAAGTCGACCCTCGTTCGCACGCTGATCCGGCTCATCGAGCCGACAGCGGGGGACATCGAGATCGCGGGCCGCAACGTGACGAACGCGGATCGCAGCGAGTTGCGAGACCTGCGTCGCCGCTCGGTCTCGATGGTCTTCCAGCACTTCGGCCTCCTTGCACACCGGCGGGTGATCGACAACGTCGCCTTCGGGCTCGAAGTCCAGGGGATGGGCAAGCGCGAGCGCACCGAGCGTGCGCGCGAGGTGCTCGCGCTCGTCGGTCTCGACGACGTCGCGAACCAGTTTCCCGACCAGCTCTCGGGCGGAATGCAGCAGCGCGTGGGCGTCGCACGGGCGTTCGCCGCGGATCCCGAGGTGATGCTCTACGACGAGCCGTTCAGCGCGCTCGACCCTCTGATCCGTCGCGACATGCAGGACGAGGTCATGAGGCTCCAGCAGGAGATCGGCAAGACGACGATGTTCATCACGCACGACCTTCCCGAGGCGCTCCGCCTCGGAGACCGCATCGCGATCATGCGCGACGGGGCGATCGTCCAGCTCGGCACGGCGGAGGAGCTCGTGGGCTCCCCGGCTGACGAGTACGTCGAGAACTTCACGCGCGACATCGCGCGCAGCCACGTCCTGACGCTCCGCTGGATCATGCGCGATCCGGAGCCGGACGATCCGACCGACGGGCCGCGGCTCGACGTGCGGACGACCATGCGAAAGGCACTCCCCGCGCTCGCGCAGAGCGAGAAGCCGGTCTGCTGCGTGGAGGACGAGCGGATCGTCGGCATCGTCGACCGGGACACCGTTCTCCGGGCGATCGCCGAGGAAGAGGCGTAGAGCGTGTCGACGATCACCGAGGCACCTGTCGCCGTACCGGTCGTCTCACACGTCCCGTGGTGGCGGGGGAAGATCGTCCAGGTGGGAGCCATCATCGCGGCGATGTGGCTCACGTATCGCGGCTGGAAGAGCGAGTACCCCTGGCCGAACGACCTCGTCTGGAACGGACTGCAGGCGAAGTTCGACTCCTTCCAGACCTACCTCATCGACCAGCGTCTCGAAGGGGGCGGGGGGCTCCTCTTCACGATCTTCGACGGCTTCCGCATCTTCGCGGATAACCTCGTCGGCTGGCTCAACGACGTCCTCGTCTGGCTCACGTGGATCGGGACGACGGTCGCCGGCACGCTGCTCTCCTGGCGCTTCGGCGGCGTTCGCGCCGGCGCGTGGGCGCTCGCGGCGTTCGCGTGCTTCGCCGTCTCCGGCCTGTGGGCCGAGAGCATGGAGACGCTCGCGCTCATGCTCGCCGCGGTCGGCCTGTCGATCCTGATCGGCGTGCCCCTCGGCATCGCTGCCGGACGCTCGGCGCGCTTCAACCGCGCCTTGACCCCGTTCCTCGACGCCGCGCAGATCGTGCCGGCGTTCGCCTACCTCATGCCCGTGGTCCTCTTCTTCTCCATCGGCTACGCAGCCGCGGTGGTGGCGACGATGATCTATGCGATCCCGCCGTGCATCAGGATCACCGCGCTCGGCATCCGCCGAGTCCCCGTGAACACGGTCGAGGCGGCGGCATCGATGGGGGCGACGGGCCGCCAGCTACTCCTCAAGGTGCAGCTTCCGATGTCGCGCCGGATGCTGCTGCTCGGCCTCAACCAGACGATCCTGTTCGCACTCTCGATGGTCGTTATCGCCGGCCTGATCGGCGGAGGCGGGCTCGGCGCGGTCGTGAACTCCGGGCTCTTCTCGAACCCGGCGCTCGCGATCCTCGCCGGGGCGGTGATCGTGGTCATGGCGATGGCGCTCGACCGGATCACCGAGGCGATCGCGGATCGCACGGACCCGACGAGGCGTCACCTCGACGCGGCCGCCAAGCGGCGACTCCGCGTGGAGTCGCTCGGCGTCGCAGCGACGATCGTCGGAACGGTGGTCGTCGCGAAGGCGATCGGTGTGAGCGGCGACTTCCCGGATGCCGCCGGCGTGCGCCAGAGGACGGTGACCGCCCAGGAGTGGCTGCTCGCGCAGATCCAGAAGGTTCTCGACTACGTGCAGGACCCGACGTCGTTCGTCTTCCACATCACGGAGCCGGTCGGCAACTTCATCCTCGAGCACCTGCTGCTGCCGCTCCAGGACTTCCTCATGGAGGCGCCCTGGTTCACGACCCTCGCCGGCCTCACGCTCATCGCGTTTGTGATCTCCGGGCTCCGCCCCGCCATCACGGCCTTTCTCATGCTCGCGCTGATCGGCTTCCTGGGCGTCTGGTCGCTCGCGATGGACACGCTGTCGCAGGTCATCGTCGCGACGGTCATCGCGGTGATCCTCGGGTTCGGCCTCGGCGTCTGGGCGTCGGAGAGCCGCACCGTGTCGGCGGTCATGCGTCCCGTCAACGACGTGCTGCAGACCCTGCCGCAGCTCGTCTACATCATCCCGTTCATCTACCTCATGCCCGTCTCGATCGTCCCCGGGATCGTGGCGGCGGTGCTCTACGCCTTCCCGGTCGTCGTCCGCCTGGTGGAGCGAGGCCTCAAGGACGTCGCGCCGGAGGCGGTCGAGGCGGCCGGCGCGTTCGGGGCGACGAGGGGACAGATTCTCCGCAAGGTCAAGATCCCGCTCGCCGGAGACACGATCATGCTCGGCGTCAACCAGGGGATCATCATGGTGCTCGCCGTGGTCGTGATCGGCGGGCTCGTCGGGTCGGGCGGCCTTGGCTACGAGGTCGCGCAGGGGCTCGTCCGAGGCCAGTTCGGACAGGGCGTGATCGCGTCGATCGCCATCCTGGCGCTCGGGATCGCGCTGGACCGAGTCACCCAGGGGGCACGGCAGGCGAGGAAGGAGGACACGGCGTGAAGCTTGGTGCGAATGTCGAAGACAAGGAGGGTTTGATGTCGAATCGTCAGCGGGGCGGGAGGCTCGGCCTCGTACCACTCGCCGTCGCTGCGGCGGTGGCGCTCGTCGCCGTCGCGGTGGCGTCGGCGGGCAGTGCGCGGCCGGCGGCGTGCGGCACCGTGATCCTGAACGAGAACTCGTGGGTGGGCTCGACGGCGAACGTCTACGTCGTCAAGAACGTCCTCGAGAAGAAGCTCAAGTGCTCGGTCAAGGTGACGAACATCACCGAGAACCAGCCGAGCTTCCAGGCGATGGCCGACGGGAAGATCGACGTCGTGCTCGAGGACTGGGACAACACGCTCGTCCCCTCGAACAAGAAGTACCTGACGAGCAAGGCAGTCGTCCCGGTCGGAGGCAACGGCATCACCGGCGTCATCGGCTGGTACATCCCGCGCTACCTGCTCAAGCAGTACCCGCAGTTCAAGACCTGGAAGGGGCTCAAGGGCAAGGAGAGCGTCTTCAAGACGCCCGAGTCGTCCCCGAATGCCGGAACGTTCCTGGGCGGCGATCCGTCCTACGTGCAGAAGGACCGTGCGCTCATCAAGGAGCTCGGGCTCGATCTGAAGCACGTGGTGTCGGGAGCCGAGCCCGCCCAGGTCGCCCGCTGGACGCAGCTGTACAAGCAGCACAAGCCGGTGCTCTTCTACTGGTACGACCCGCAGTACCTGAACGCGGTGTACGACCTGTACCGGATCCAGCTGCCCAAGCGCTTCAAGGGCTGCCTCGACGACGAGAAGCTGCCCGGAAAGCACGCGTGCGAGTACCCGTCGTACGGCCTCGACAAGCTCGTGTCGAGCAAGTTCGCGAAGAGCGGCTCGCCCGCGATGAAGGTCGTCAAGAACTTCAAGTGGACGTCCGCCGACCAGAACTTCGTCGCGAACCTCATCGCGGGGAAGCACATGGACAAGGACAAGGCCGCCGCGGTGTGGGTTGCGGCGCACAAGGCCACGGTCAACTCCTGGCTGAAGTGAGATGCGCGAAGGGGCGGGGGCGCGAGGCCTCCGCCCCTCGCCCTCGACCATGACCACACCCGCGCTCCCGATCCACCAGCCGGAGGCGGCTGACGCCCGCTCGCTCTCGGACCAGGCCTACTACCGCATTCGCGAGCTGATCGTGACGCTCGAGCTACCGCCGGGATCACTTGTGGCGGAGCGCGACCTCATGGAGAGGCTCGAGCTGGGACGAACCCCGGTTCGGGAGGCCCTGCGCGCGCTCGCGCGCGAACGCCTGGTCGAGGTGTACCCGCGACGCGGGATGTTCGTGTCGAGCGTGGACGTGCGCGATCTCGCAGGTCTCTCCGAGGTGCGGAACACGCTCGAGCCGTTCGCCGCCCACCTCGCGGCGGAGCGCGCGACCGAGGCCGACCGCGCGACGATCGACGAGCTGCTCGCCGAACTCGAGCAGGTGCACTACGAGCCGGACGAGCGCGCGTTGATCGACCTCGATCAGCGCATCCACCGGCACGTGTACCGATGCACGCACAACGCGTTCCTCGAGGAGACGCTGAACGAGTACTACGTCCTCACCCTCAGGATCTGGTTCCTCGCCCTCGATCGGGTCGCCCGGCTCGAGGACGCGGTCAAGGAGCATCGAGAGCTGCTGACCGCCATCCGGAAAGCGGACGGCGCGCGCGCGGAGGAAGCGATGCGCCGTCACGTCTCGGGCTTCGAGAGCGCGATTCGCAGCGTCCTCTGACTTCATATATTTCTGATATATCAGGCCGCCGAATGAGCTCCCTCCCCAGCCACACCCGCGCAGTCGTCGTCGGCTGCGGGATCGTCGGCAACTCCGTCGCGTACCACCTCACCGACCAGGGCTGGTCCGACGTCGTCGTGCTCGACAAGGGCCCGCTTCCGAACCCGGGCGGCTCGACCGGCCACGCCTCCAACTTCATCTTCCCGGTCGACCACTCGAAGGAGATGACGCAGCTCACGCTCGAAAGCGTGCGCCAGTACCAGGAGATGGGCGTCTTCACCGAGTCGGGCGGCATCGAGGTGGCGCGGACGGACGAGCGCATGGAGGAGCTGAACCGGCGGATGGCCTCGGCGAAGGCGTGGGGCGTCGAGCCCGTCTCGCTGCTCACGCCGGCCGAGGTGAAGGACCTCGTCCCCTTCATCGACGAGACCGTGATCCTCGGGGGCTTCTACACCCCCTCCGTCGGGGTCGTCGACTCGCTCCGCGCCGGGACGATCATGCGCGAGCGCGGACAGGAGTCCGGGGGCCTCTCCGTCTTCGCGAACACAGAGGTCGTCGCGATCGAGGTCGAGGCAGGGCGGGTCCGGTGCGTACGGACGACGAGCGGCGACGTCGAGACGGACCTCGTCGTGATCGCCTGCGGGGTATGGAGCCCGAAGCTCGCCCGCATGGCCGGGGCGTGCATCCCGTTGACACCAGCCGTGCACCAGATGATCGACATCGGCCCAGTGCCCCGTTTCGAGAGGGCGCAGCGGAGCATCGAGTTCCCGATCGTCCGCGACATGGACACGAACATGTACGAGCGCCAGGACGGGACGTCGCTCGAGATCGGCTCCTATGCGCACCGCCCGATCCTGTACGAGCCCGAGGATCTGCCCTCCGTGGAAGCGGCGGCGCTCACTCCGACCGAGTTCCCGTTCACGCAGGAGGACTTCACGCTGCAGATGGAGCACGCCCTCGAGCTCATGCCCGAGATCGTCGGGGACGAGTCCGTAGGCATCAAGTACGCCGTCAACGGGATCCTCTCCCTAACCCCCGACGGCATGCCGATCCTCGGTGAGCTGCCCGAGGTCCAGGGCCTGTGGGCCGCGGCCGCCGTCTGGGTGAAGGAGGGGCCCGGTGTCGGGAAGTCCCTCGCGGAGTGGATGGTGCACGGTGAGTCGCACATCGACCTCCACTCCTCTGACGCGGCGCGTTTCTGGGAGCACCAGAAAACGTCAGCGCACGTGAAGGCGCGAACGGGCGAGGCTTTCAACAAGACCTACGGGATCGTCCATCCGCTCGAGCAATGGGCCTCGAACCGCGAGGTGCGCCTGTCGCCGTTCCACGAACGCGAGAAGGAGCTCGGCGCGGTGTTCTTCGAGGCCGCCGGCTGGGAGCGCCCTCAGTGGTACGAGTCGAACGCGCCCCTGCTCGACGAGTACGGCGATCGCGTCGGCCGCCGCGAGGCCGAGTGGGACGCGCGCTGGTGGTCGTCCATCTCGAACGCCGAGCATCTCGCCATGCGCGACCGGGCGGGGATCTTCGACCTGTCCGCCTTCGCCATCTTCGACGTCTCGGGCCCGGGCGCGCTCGACGCGCTGCAGACGGTGTCGATGCGACAGGTCGACGTGGCCGTCGGGCGTGTCGTCTACACGCCCTGGCTCTCGCCCAGCGGCGGGTTCAAGTCGGACCTGACGATCATGCGGCTCGGGGACGAGCATTTTCGCGTCGTCACGGGTGGCGCCCACGGGATGGCCGACCACAAGTGGCTCGCCGACCACCTTCCTGTGGACGGCTCGGCTCAACTCGCGGACCTGACCTCCGCGTGGTCCACGCTCGGCCTCTGGGGTCCCCGCGCGCGCGACATCCTCTCGTCGCTGACGGGTGACGACGTCTCGAACGAGGGCTTCCCGTTCGCGACGTGCAGGGTGATCGAGGTCGGGCCCGTGCGGGTGCTCGCCTCCCGCATCTCCTACGTGGGCGACCTCGGCTGGGAGCTGTACGTCCCGATCGAGCAGGGAGCCCGGCTGTGGGACATCGTCTGGGAGGCGGGTCGCTCACACGGTGCGGTGCCCTGTGGCATCGGCGTGTACGGAACGACGGGGCGGCTCGAGAAGTGCTACCGCGCGTTCGGCACAGAGCTCGAGAGCGAGTACACGGTCGTCGAGGCGGACATGGCCTGGGGCAAGGTCAAGCAGCAGGACTTCGTCGGCAAGGACGCGCATGTCCGCCACCGCGAGGAGCCGCCGGTCGCGATCCTGTGCACGCTGTCGGTGGGCGATCATGCGTCCTCCTCGGGCGTGCGCCGCTTTCCGATGGGTCGGGAGCCCGTCCTGACGAGGGACGGGACACCGATCACCGACGCGAAGGGACGGCGTTCGTACGTGACGAGCGCCGGTGCGGCTCCGTCCTTGGGGAAACACATCCTCATGAGCTACCTCCCGCCGGAGCAGGCCGAAGCGGGCGCCGAGCTCACCGTCGAGTACATGGGCGACCGCTACCCGGTGACCGTCGACGTTGTCGGCTCGGCGCCGATCTTCGACCCCGAGAACGCCCGCGTACGGTCGTGAGGATCCTGATCTGCGTGAAGCGGGTGCCGCTCACGGGCGGGAAGATCGTCTTGACCGAGGACGCACAGGCGATCGAGACGAAGCATCTCGGGTTCACGATCAGCCCGCACGAGGAATGCGGAGTCGAGGAGGCGGTGCGCCTGGTCGAGGCGCACGGGGGCGAGACCGTCGTCCTCACGCTGGGGCCGACCGAGGCGGAGGAGCAGCTGCGCGACGCCATGGCGCTCGGAGCGGACCGCGCGATCCACCTCGTCTCGAACGGCGAGGAGTGGGATCCTCAGGCGACCGCGGCCGCGATACGCGACGCGATCCGCGCGGACGAGACCGCGAACGGGCCCTTCGACCTCGTGTTCTTCGGGAACGAGTCGGCGGACGCCGGGAACTACCAGATCGGGATCCGGGTCGCGCACGGGCTCGGGAGGCCGGTGGCGACGGGGCTCAAGGGCGTCCTCGTGGAGGGCACGACCGTGCGCTGCGAGCAAGAGGTCGCCGGCGGCCGCGATGTGTACGTGCTGCCCCTGCCGGCCGTCGTCACCGTGCTCGAAGGGCTCAACCTTCCGCGCTACCCCTCGGTCCCGGCGAAGCTCCGCGCGCAGCGCAAGCCGGTCGACGTGACGTCGCCGACGAGGCCCGACGCGCGGCTCGAGAAGGTCCGGCTCGTCGTTCCGGAGGGGACAGGGAAGGAGGCCGAGATCCTCGGCCATGGGCCCGAGGCGGCACCCGCCGTCGTCGGGGTGCTGGAGAGGATCGGGGTCACGTGAGCGCCCTCGTCGTCGTCGAGCGCACGCCGGACGGGATCCACGAGCTCTCGCTCCAGGCGCTCGCATTCGCGCGCGGCTACGCGACGGGCGAACCGCTGGAAGCGCTCGTCGTAGGCGACAGCGACGGACTCGAGGCGACCCTCGGCATGCACGGTGTCGCGACGGTCCACGTCGCTGAGCACGACGCGTTCTCCTCGTATGCGCCGGTCGCGGTCGCTCGAGCGACTCTCGACGTTGTGCGTCGCAGTGAGCCCATTGCCGTCGTCGCCGCCGGGAACGAGCGCGGCAACGAGGTGCTCGCCCACGTGGCGGCGATCGCCGACCTGCCGTTGGCCGCGAACTGCGTCGACGCGACCGCGGGCGATCCTGCCATCGTGACCCGTGTGCGCTGGGGCGGCAGCCTCCTCGAGGAGGCGAGGCTGTACGGGGTGCCCGGGCTCATGAGCGTCCAACCGCACTCGGTCGCACCGGAGGCGGTCGACGGTGCGCCGGCTTCGGTCGAGCGCTTCACGCCGGAGCTCCACGAGCCCGACCTCGTCGTGCACGTTCGCGATCGCGTCGCCGCGGCGACGGGCGGCGTCTCGCTCGCGGACGCGAAGGTGGTCGTCTCGTGCGGGCGTGGCGCGGGATCGCCCGAGGGCTTCGGGATCATCGAGGAGCTCGCGGGCCTCCTCGGCGGAGCGGTTGGCTGCTCGCGTGCGGTGACCATGGCGGGCTGGCGCCCGCACACCGACCAGGTGGGTCAGACGGGGACGAAGATCGCACCCGACATCTACATCGCCTGTGGAATCTCGGGCGCGACCCAGCACATGGCGGGCTGCAAGGGCGCGAAGGCGATCCTCGCCGTGAACACCGATCCCGAGGCGCCTATCCTCGCGAGCGCCGATTACGCGGTGATCGGCGACCTCCACGAGGTCGTCCCGGCGATCTCGGCCGAGCTCCGGAAGGCGAGGGCCGGCTGAGCTCGGAAGCGAGTCTGGCGTCGTCGGTCGCGCTCCTCGCGGCGATCGGCATCGCCGGCTGGCTCTTCGCGAGACGTGCGCTCTTTCTCATACGGCTCGTCCGCTCGGGCACGCCCGTGAGCCGGACCTCGGACCTGCCGATGCGCGTCGGGAACGAGACGAGCATCGTCCTCGGCCAGAGGAAGCTCCTGCAGCGGCTGGGGCCCGGCCTCGTGCACGCGTTCATCTTCTGGGGCTTCGTCGTCCTCTTCCCGACGATCTTCCTCGCGATCGCCGCGATCATCGAGCGCGAGGACCCGCTCCCCTCGGGCTCTCCGCTCGCCTGGCTCGAGCGGCAGGGCTGGTACGCACTGCTCGTCGACGTGTTCGCCTTGCTCGTGCTCGTGGGCGTGTTGGCGGCGTTCGGGATCCGGAAGGTGCAGCGGCCGCGCAGGTTCGAGGGGAGCCACCTCGGCGAGGCCGACCTCATCCTCTGCCTGATCGCCGGGATCGTGACGACGCTCCTGCTCTGGCACGCCACGCTGATCGCGCTCGACCTGAACCCGTGGCCCGCGTCCTGGTCGCCGGCCTCGAACTGGCTCTCCGGGCTCTTCGCCGACGACACGACGACCGAGGCTCTCGAGCGCCTCTTCGTGTGGGCGCACGTCCTGATCATCCTCGGCTTCCTCGCCTACCTCCCGCACTCGAAGCACCTCCACATCGCGACCGCCGGGATCAATGTCTTTTTCGGCCGCACGCGGGCGCGCGGACGTCTCGAGCCACTCGACTTCGACTCCGAGGACGAGAGCGCTCTCCGCTTCGGCGCCGGCACGATCGCCGACCTCACCTGGAAGCAGATGCTCGACTCGATGTCGTGCACGGAGTGCGGCCGCTGCCAGGACGTCTGTCCTGCCTATGCGACGGGGAAGGCGCTCTCCCCGAAGCTCCTGATCATGGGCATCCGCGATCAGCTGTTCGCCGAAGGCGAAGCCGCGCTCACGGGAGGCGACCTCTCCCCACTCGTCCCGAACGCGGTCACGGACGACGTCGTGTGGGACTGCGTCACCTGCGGCGCCTGCGTACACGAGTGCCCGGTCTCGATCGAGCACGTCGACCACATCGTCGATCTCCGCCGGAACCTCGTGATGGTCGAATCGCGCCTTCCCGCCGAGACCGAGACGATGCTGCGCGACGTCGAACGGGGCTCGAATCCGTGGGGCAAGCCGCAGAACGAGAGGGCCTCGTGGGCGGAGGGGCTCGCTGTCCGCGTCCTCGAACCCGGCGATCGGCCGCCCCAGCTCCTGTACTGGGTGGGTTGCGCGGCCGCTTACGACGAGCGCGCCCGTACGGCAGCGATCTCGACCACGAAGCTCCTGGTCAAGGCAGGGCTGGACGTTGCCATCCTCGGACCGCGCGAGTCGTGCACCGGCGATCCTGCGCGACGGGCGGGGAACGAGTACGTCTTCCAGTCGTTCGCCCGAGCGAACGTGCAGACGCTGAACGACGCCGGCGTGACGAAGATCGTCGCGTCCTGCCCGCACTGCTTCAACACGCTCCGGAACGAGTACCCCGACTTCGGCGGGCGCTACGAGGTGGTGCACCACTCGGAACTCCTCGCAGACCTCGTGCGGAGAGGGAAGCTGTCGCCCGCCCCCGGAAGCGAGCCGATCACGTACCACGACTCCTGCTACCTGGCGCGGCACAACGACGTCCTCGACGCGCCCCGCGACATCGTGCGCCGGATCGGGAGGCCCCTCGAGATGGCGCGCAACGGGAAGCGGACGTTCTGCTGTGGCGCCGGCGGCGCCCACATGTGGATGGAGGAGCGTGGCAACCAGATCAACGAGGAGCGCGCCCGCGAAGCGGCTGAGACGGGCGCCGACACGCTCGCCGTCGCGTGCCCGTTCTGCACCGTGATGCTCGACGACGGCGTGCGCCAAACGGGCGGCGAGCTTCGCGTCGCCGACGTCTCGACGCTGCTCGTGGAGGCGATCGAGCGCGAGCCCGGCGCCCAAGGCCCGGCACCCGGCGTCTGGTAGCGCTTACCCCAGCAGTCGGCTGATGTCGTGTCCGGCCGAGACGACGGCCGCGGACACCCGAGCCTCTTCCCCCGAGCGCGGGAAGCGATACGCGGGACCGTGGACGTGGACGGCGGCGACGGCGTTCCCCCGGGCGTCGTGGATCGGCGCGGCGACCGAGTCGATGCCCTCGGCGAACTCCTCGAGACCCCACGCGTAGCCGGCCTCACGGACGTCGGCGAGGCGCGCACGGAGCACAGCCGGAGACGTCATCGTCCGGCGCGTGAGCGCGACGAGGTCGCCTGCGAGGTAGGCGTCGACGGCATCCTCCGGCCACGCCGCGAGGAGCACGAGGCCCGACGGCACGGCGTGCATCGGCGCCCGTGTCCCGGTCCAGTCGCGCACCTGCACAGGGTTGTCGGATTCGATCTGGGCGACGTAGAGGATCTCGCTCCCGTCCGGCAGGCCCAGGCCCGCGTCTTCGCCCAGCTCGGCGACGAGCTCGGCGACCACCGGCTCGGCGGTCGAGACGAGGTTGCGCTCGGGGGACACTGCCGAGGTCAGCGCCGCGACGCCCGGGCCGATCCGCCAGCGCGCGCCGTCGAAGCGCTCGACCGCGTCGACGTCCTCGAGCGTCGCGAGGAGCCGGGCGACGGTCGACTTCGGAAGACGCACGCGCTCGGCGATCGCGGTGACACCCGCAGGTCGCCGAGCTACCTCGTCGAGGATCGCGAATGCGCGCTCGAGCGATTGCACCATGGCAGACTCCCCCGGGACTGGGTTAAGCTTGTTCCAGCATACAGCACAGTCCCACGATGCGGAACAGGAGGTAGAGCCTTGCCCGAGATCAATGAGCACCCCGGAGTCCTGCTGTACTCGCGCATCCGGAGATCGCCGTTCTTCTACGCATCGCGCCGCCACGGCGTGCAGCTGTACAGCTTCTACAACCACATGTACCACCCGCGCCACTACGGCGACCCGGTCGAGGAGTACTGGCAGCTGCTCAACGGCGTCACGCTTTGGGACGTGGGTGTCGAGCGGCAGGTCGAGATCACCGGCCCGGACGCGTTCACCTTCACGAACATGCTCGTGCCGCGTGACTTGAACAAATGCGAGGTCGGCCAGTGCAAGTACGTTTTCGTAACCTCTCCCGAGGGCGGCATCCTCAACGACCCTGTCCTCCTGCGGCTCGAGGAGAACCACTTCTGGCTCTCGCTCGCGGACAGCGACATCCTGCTCTGGGCACAAGGCGTGGCCTACAACTCGGGTCTCGACGTGACGATCGGCGAGCCTGACGTCGGGCCGCTCCAGGTGCAAGGACCGACGTCCAAGGAGGTCATGGTCGACCTCTTCGGCGAGAGCATCGTCGAGATCCCGTACTACTTCCACCAGTCGTTCGAGCTCGACGGCATGGACGTCGTCGTCTCCAGGACCGGATACACAGGCGAGCTCGGCTACGAGATCTACTTGAGGAACGCTAGCCGGGACGGGGTCAAGCTCTGGGACGCCGTGCTCGAGGCAGGCAAGCCGCATGGCCTGAGCGTCATCGGGCCGTGCCACATCAAGCGAATCGAGGCCGGAATTCTCGCGCTCGGCTGCGACATGTGGTTCGACACGAACCCGTATGAAGTGGAGATGGGCTACGAGTGGATGGTCGACCTCGAGCAGGACGCCGACTTCATCGGCAAGTCGGCCCTCAAGCGCATCAAGGCCGAAGGCATCTCGCGAAAGCTCGTCGGTGTCGAGATCGACGGGCCGGGGCTCGGCAGCTACAACGACGGTGCCATGATCGACTACTTCCCGGTCTTCAAGGATGAGAAGCACGTCGGGGAGGTCACTTCAGCGTGCTACTCGCCCCGGCTCGAGAAGAACATCGGCTACGC
>DATAET010000049.1:0-5588 GCA_036257855.1 Gaiellaceae bacterium
CCTGCGTCGGCGCCCAGGCGAACCGCCTGGCTGCGGGTCGCGCAGCCGTGGCCGGCTGCGTCCGCGTCGGTCGACTTGTACGTGGCCGCTTCGGTTGTTTCGGCGGAACGACGACGGGCGTCGTCGCCTGCGATGCGACGCTGATCGTGTCCGCTCCTGCACGGTTGCCGCTGACGTCGACGCGGACGCCGACGAGCAGAGCAGTTCCGACGATCCCGGCGATCACGCCGCCAGCGAGAACCGACGACCGGCCGCGTCGGTGGGCAACGTGGCGGCTTGGACCCTCCTCGCGTGGGGCGGGCATGGGCGTCGCGACGAGCATCTGCTCTCTGCGCGACGCCGCGAGCCGTCGTGCCTGGACGAGCTTCTCGATTCGTCGAATCGTGTCGCCTGGGGCGGGATGCCAGGTGCGGGCGTACTCCGCGATCACCGGGTCGACGAGGACGAGTTCGGGGCTCAGCGGCTCATCTGCTGGCGGCGAACTCGGGACGTGCACGTGCGGCGGCACCTCGTGTCTCATCGGCTCCCTGCGCGGTTCGCTGAAGCCTCCGCCTCCTCCTCCCGGCAGGCTCATGTCCGAAAGCGACGGCTACGCTCTCTCGCGGTGCTGAGCCCTTCCGTCGAGAACCTCGTGACGCAGCTGACGAAGCTGCCGGGTATCGGTCGGCGTACCGCGCAGCGGCTCGCATTCTACCTCCTCTCGACGCCGAGCGAGGACGCCCTCGAGCTCGCGCGGGCGATCGAGGACGTGCGAGAGCGAGTTCGCTTCTGTCGCGAGTGCGGGAACCTCACGGAGGACGAGCTGTGTGCCGTCTGCTCCGACGCCAGGCGCGATCGCACGCTGATCTGCGTGGTTGAGCAACCGGTCGACGTCGTCTCCGTCGAGCGGACCGGGGAGTACCGCGGCCTGTACCACGTGCTCGGGGGCGCGCTGTCGCCACTGGACGGAGTCGAGCCGGCAGACCTGCGCATCGACGGCCTCCTGGCGCGAGTCGAGAGGAACGGCGTCACCGAGGTCGTGCTCGCGACGAACCCGACGATGACCGGCGAGGCGACCGCCGCGTACGTCGCGGATCGCCTGCGCGACAGGGTGCAGGTGACGCGCCTCGCGAGCGGCCTTCCGGTGGGCGGGGACCTCGAGTATGCGGACGAGGTGACGCTCGGGCGAGCGCTCGCGGGCCGTCGCGCCATGTAGGGGACCTTTCTCTCGCAAATTGCGAATTTCCGGCGCGGACACCGCTTGCATTCGTCGAATGGCAGTCGTATGGTGCACCCACTGAACCGGCGGGCCTTCGGGTCAGCCGGTTCAGTGTTTTTTGGGCCCTCTTTCTTCCCCCGTCCGTACACTGGAGCTGGTGACCGACTCGGAGCTCCGCATTGGCGTCGTCGGCGCTACAGGCGCCGTGGGGAGGGTCACGCTCGAGTACCTGATCGACCGCGGCTACACGAACATCCGCACGTTCGCGTCGTGGCGCTCGGCTGGGGGCCGGCTCGGCCCGTTCGAGGTCGAGGAGGCGACGGCAGAGACACTCGGCGCGGGAGAGCTCGACGTCTGCTTCTTCTCCATCGGCACGCAGTGGAGCCGCGAGCTCGTCCCGGTCGCGGTCGGTGCGGGGGCGCTCTGCGTCGACAAGTCGGCCGCGTACCGTCTCGAGGCCGGCGTGCCGCTCATCGTGCCCGAGGTGAACGGCGAGCGTGCGCTGGAGAACACCGGGATCGTCGCGAATCCGAACTGCTGCACGATCCCGCTGACCATGGTGCTCGCGCCCCTGCACGACGTGGCGGGCGTGCGGAGCGTGCGGGTCGCGACGTATCAGTCGGCCTCCGGTGCCGGCTCGGAGGCCATCGACGATCTCCGTGCGGAGGGGCCGGACGACCACAAGCTCGGCATGGACTGGGTGTTCGACGGCGTCGAGTTCGACGAGGAGACCAAGCTCCGCGAGGAGACGCGCAAGATCCTCGAGCTTCCCGAGCTCCAGGTGAGCGCGACGTGCGTCCGCGTTCCGGTCGTCGTGGGGCATGCGGAGGCGGTGTGGATCGAAACGGAGACGCCGCTCTCGCCCGCGGACGCAACGCGTATTCTCGCCGGAGCGCCCGGTCTACGTCTCGAGACGATCCCGTCGCACGGTCACGCCATCGGGATCGACGAGGTCATCGTGGGACGGGTTCGCAGCGATCCGGCCACCGAGAACGGGCTCGTGCTCTTCCTCGTCTGCGACAACCTGCGCAAGGGAGCCGCGCTCAACGCGGTGCAGATCGTCGAGCTCCTCATGGGAGCGTCGCTCCCCGCGTACTTCGGTCAGCGCACGGCCTGACCTACGCCTCGAGCCGGTACCAGAGCGAATCGGCCGGCTGGCGCATCCCAGCCGACGCTTCGCCGAGCGCGTCGCGGCACGCGCCGAGCTCCTCCTCGTCGAACTCCGACCAGCTCGCGACATCGAAGCTCTCGGACGGCGACGCCACACCGACGACGACGAGCCCGCGTCGGTGAATGGTGGAGTAGACGTCGAGATCGAGAGCCCGTCCCGACGATTCCCCCGCGAGGACCACCATCCCGCGGTCGGAGACTCGATTGAGCGCCGAGCGGATCGCCTCGGGGTCGCCTGTGGTGTCGACGACGACTGCGGGCACGGCTTCACCGGGATGGGAGTGGCCGCCCGTCAGCCGACGCACCTCCGCAGCCACCAAGCCCGTGCCGGCGACTTCCACCGGACCGTCCGGATGCTCCGACGCCGCCGCGGCAGCATCGCGCGCGACGCGGAGGAGGGCACCAGTTGCGACCGTCGTCGGGTCTGAGCCATCCGGGAGCCGACCGAGCGACCGCCCGCGCCACGAGATCCCCCCGTCGAGCGCGAACGCGAGCCTCGCGAGACCGTCCCCTCCCGTCAACCATTCGCGATCGGCGTAGGCGATCACACGCGCGCCTCGAGGAGCGCCTGCGGGCTCACACTCGCGCCGTCGGCAGCCGAGCGATACGCAGCCTCGATGAAGGCCTGGACGGCGAGCCCGTCGCCTCCCGTGACCTCTGGCTCCAGGCCGGAGCCGATCGCCGTCGCGAGGCGCTCGAAGTACACCGCGCGACCGTTGATCCCGTCTTTCGGGCCAACGAGCGATTGCCAGCGACCCGTGCGCACGCCGTCTACGGCACGCAGCGTGTACACGAGCGGCACGGGCTCGATCGCGAGCTGACCGTCGGGTCCCCAGAGCCGGAGCTCGGTCGTCGCTGACCCACGAACCGCGGTCGCGCCGAGGATCGAGCCGATGGCGCCGTTCGCGTAGCGAGCCGTGATGGAAACGGTGTCCTCGATCTCGGACGTCGGCTCCTCCGCTTGGGTGTGCGCGACCACGACGTCGGCCTCGAGTCCGGTCAGGTGGCGAAAGAGGTCGACGGAGTGCGAGAGGTTCATGATCAGCACGCCGCCTCCGGACTTCGCCCGCGCTCTCCGCCAGTCCGTCTGCGCGCGGCCTGAAAACCCCCCACTCCAGTACGAGGGCGGCTTGTCCACAAGGAACCGCAGCGTCATCCCGGTCACGTCGCCCAAGGCGCCCTCGGCGATCAGGCGGCGCGCTTCGACGACACCGGGTTCGTACCGTTGCGGGAAGCAGACCGAGAGCCGAACCCCCGTTCGCGCGGCCGCATCGACGAGCTCGCGCGCCGCGCCGAGCTCCTGTGCGAGAGGCTTCTCGACGATGACGTGCTTGCCCGCGCTGGCAGCTTCCTCCCCGAGCGGGAGGTGGAGGTGATGCGGCACGGCGAGAAGGACGGCATCGACGTCCGGGCGCGCGACCTGGGCTTCGCTCGACGAGCAAACGACGACGCCGTATGCGGCCGCGATCTCCTGCGCAAGGTCCTGGACCGGGTCGAAGCATGCGACGAGCTCCGCGTTCGATGTGGCACGGATTGCTTCGGCGTTCAACAGCGCGATGTCGCCGCACCCGAGCAAGCCGATGCGGAGCGGCTTCGCCCGTCCGGGCGGACCTGGGACGCGGTCGATCTGTCGTGCCGCGGTTAGGCGGGCGGGAATCGGCCGATGTTCCATGTCCGCACCACGCGGAGTCAACGTCGGCGGACGGAAGAGACTGCGGCGCGCGACCCGTTCGTTCGCCGGCAACAGCGTCCAGTCGAAGCGCGCGCCGACGAGCTCGCGAGAGGTGACGAGTCGGCGGTAGAACGCTCCGGCCTCGCGTGGATCGACGACGTCCTCGAGGAGGTCTGCGACCTGTATGCGGCCGGCCGCGAGATGCTCGAGAAAGGCCACGCCCTCGCGCCTCCGGACATTCGGCTCGGAGCTGGCGACGTGAGCCCCGATGAGACGCAGCCGCTTCGCCCGGATCACGTCGGCCGGTAGGTCTCTCGTAACACCTCTTGGGGAACCGAGCAAGACGACACGCCCACCCTCTCCGGCGGCGGCGATGGCGGTCAGGACGGCGGCCGGGTCACCCGTCGCTTCGATCACCACCGGCGATCCGAGCTCTTCGATCTCGTCCGCACCTTCCTCCGTCGCGAGGAATCGAGCCGCACCGTGCGCCAGCGCGACGGACTCCTTCGCATGCGACCTCGCGATCACGGTGACGTGCCGCACTCCCTCTGCAGCGGCGAGGCGCGCGGTCATCGCACCTATCAGCCCAGCCCCGACGACGACGACGGCTTCACCCTCCGCGATCTCCGCCCGGCGGAGGCCCTGACCGCAGATCACACCGATCTGCACCAGCGCGGCGGCCTCGAGCGGGACGCCGGGCGGAACCGCGTAGACCTCGTCGGCACGAGCGGTCGCCACCGACATGTGGGGCACGTTGGCAATGGCGACGACGTCACGCGGCTCGACGCCAGACCCATCGGAGTGGCTTGACAGAACCACCCCGGCCGCGGAGTAGCCCGGCTGAAACGGGTACCCCTTCACGGTGTTCGGAAGCTGAAGAAAGTGCGCCCGCTCGGTCCCCGGGCTGATCGCGCTCGTCACGATCTCGACTGTCACCTCTCCGTCGCGGGCGGCCGGCACGTCGACTGGCAACATCTCCGCCGCACCGGGTGCGGTCCACACGATGGCGCTGCCGGAGATCAGAGGCACTCTGCGGGAGAGCGCCCGGGAGCGGGTTTGCACCCACAGCAGCACCTCGCGCCTCGTGTGGCTGATCATCGGCTCCGAATAGCCGAGCTTCACGAGAGCGGCGGTGCCAATCCTGTTCAGGAATGCCTTCACGTCCACGCGCGAAGCGTAGATTCTCCGTTCAGAGCGCACGAGAATCCGAATGTGAACGCGAAGCCGTCCCTGACCGTCGGACTCCCGGTCTACAACGGGGAAGAGTTCCTCCGCGAGGCACTCGACAGCATTCTCGGACAGACGTTCGGCGATTTCCGGCTCGTGGTCTCGGACAACGGATCGACGGACTCGACCGAGGGCATCTGCCGCGAGTATGCGAGCCGCGACCCGCGCATCGACTACCTCCGGTACGACGTCAACCGAGGGGCGGCGTGGAACTACAACAACGTGTTCGCGCACTGCGACACGCCCTACTTCCGGTGGACGGCGGCGGACGATGCCTTCGCGCCGACGTGCTTCGAGCGATGTGCCGACGTCATGGCGCAT
>DATAET010000050.1:0-20948 GCA_036257855.1 Gaiellaceae bacterium
ACTGGCACGTTTCGGTCCCAGGTCCGCCCGGGCTCACCCCGCCGCAGGCGCAAGCACAGGTCCAGCTCCGCGAGGAGCACGACGGCCGGACGTGCGCTTTCGGCCAGCTCGAGCGCCTCGGAGCGGCGCGTGGCTCCGAGCACGTCGAAGCCGTCGTTGCGCAGCTGTCTACCGAGGTACTCGCGCGTCTCGGGCTCCGGCTCGGCGACGAGGACGGCACTCGGCATGCGCCGACGCTAGCCCGCCGCCCCACCTCACGCCAGATGTCCTTTGCAGAGGATCACCGACAAGCGTTCCTCACCCGTCCTGGCGGGACATCGACGGCTGCCTACAACCTCCCGTGGCGGAGGATGCCCCAGACGAGCCAGATCCCGAAGATCCCGGCGATGAGAAAGCCCGCGAGCGCGAGGAGGTGGATCCCGATAGCGTGCGGTCCCCCGGACGCGAACACGCCGATGATCGCGGAGCCCATCAGCCCGCCGAGGATGACGAGCGCGACCGCGATGCGGTTCGTCGCCTTGTCGATGTGGTCGTCGATCTCGTCGATCCCCGGGTTCTCGATGTGCACCTGGAACGTGCCGCTGCGTAGCTGCTCGAGCACGTCCCCGAGCTGATACGGCATCTCGCGCGCGACCGATGCGAGCCCGAGCGCCTCGCTGCGCGCTCGCTGCGAGAGGGCTCGCGGGTGGAAGCGGTCGGCGAGCAGCCCGCGGGCGTAGGGCTTCGCGACCTCGAACACGTTGAACTCCGGATATACCTGCTGCCCGACGGACGCGAGTGTCGCAATCGCCTTGTCGAGGATCACGAAGCGGCTCGGCAGCTTCAGGTTCATCGAATAGATGAGCTGGAAGCCCTCCCGGATGACCTGGATTGGGTCGATGTCCGAGAGACGGCTACCGTAGTAGCGGTCGAAGAGCACCTGCAGCTCCGCGCGGAACTCCTGCTCGCGCTCTGGCGCGTAGCGGACGCCGAGCTCGCGGAGCCGCCGGGGGATCGCGTCCACGTTCTCGGTCGCCGCGTCGACGAAGAGCATGGTCAGCCTCGTCATGTCGTCGTCCGTGAGCTTCCCCGCCTGCCCGAAGTCCACCAGCCCGAGCGCGCCCGACTCCATGACGAAGATGTTCGCCGGGTGCGGGTCCGAGTGGAAGAACCCGTGCCTGAACACCATCGTCATCCACGCATCGGCCAGCCGGTGCGCGATGTCGCGCCGCTCGTCCGGCCGCAATGCCTCGAAGTCGAGGTCGGCCACCTTGGTCCCGCGCAGGTACTCGAGCGTGAGCACCCGCGAGGTCGAGTACTGGCGGACCACGCGGGGAACGACGACGCGCTCGTCCTTGGCGAAGTTGCGGTGGAAGATCTCCGCGTTGCGCGCCTCGTGCCCGTAGTCGAGCTCGAGCCGGATCGACCGCGCGAACTCGTCGACGAGCTCCTGGGGATCCATGAACTCGAGGGCCTTCACGCGCTCGCGCAGGAGACGGGCCGCCTGGTAGAGGAGCCCGAGGTCCGCCTCGATCTGTGCACCGGCGGCCGGCCGTTGCACCTTTACCGCGACCTCGCGGCCGTCCGGCAGCACTGCGCGGTGCACCTGGCCGATCGACGCCGACGCCTGCGGCACGAAGTCGAACTCGAGGAACGCCCGATCCATCCGCAGGTCGAGCTCCGCCTCGACGACGTCGCGTACCTGCTCGAACGGGATCGGCGTCGCGTCGTCCTGCAGTCCGCGCAGCTCGGCGACGATGTCGGGCGGGATGACGTCCGGCCTCGTCGAGAGGAGCTGCCCGAACTTGACGAAGGTCGGACCGAGCTCGTCGAGCATCATCCGGAGGCGCCTGCCCCGGTCCGAGGCCGTGGCCACGTCCCCGTTGACGTCTCCGGGCACGAGGTCGGCCAACCGGTTGCGCCGCAGGAAGTAGCCGAAGCCGTGGCGGGCCGCCACCTGCGCGATCTCGGTCAGACGTCCCAGGTTCCGCGACGTCCGCTCCTGAGTCGGCGCCATGGTGCGGATTGTAGGCCGGTGCCTCGGCGGCTACTGCTCGCGCTCGAGCAACCTCACCCGGTGCTCGAGCTGCGCCACGCGCAGCGAGAGATCGTCGACGGCGTCCTTCGACGCGGTGCCGAGCTCACTCGCGGCCCGCGCGGCGAGACTTCCACCGCTCTCGCCGAGGCGGCTCGCTTCCCGCCGCCAGCTCTCGAGGACGTCCGTGATCACGGATCGCACCTCGTCGCGCTCGACGCCGAGCCTGTCGCCGATCTCCGATGCGAGCTCGTCCGCGTGCTGCGCGAGGAGCGCGACGGCTCCCACCCCGGCGAGGGCGAGTGTCTCGAGCGAGCCTCGGTCGCTAGCGGGCTCGGCCATGGGGTCTCGTCGCACGCCGCTGCCGGCGGCGCTCGCGCTTGGACGACGCCGGGCCCGGCGCGGTGACGGGCGCCGGCCGCGGGGCCTCCACGGGCTCCTCGGCGACGTCGGCCTCGTCGGCGGCAGCGACCTCCTCGGCCTCGGCCGCGAGCGTGCCGCCCACCGATGCGAGGCCGGCGAGCGCCCCGAGGTCGTCGCGGCGCCGCTGGAACTCCGGCTCCCGCTCCTTCAGCGCGGCGAGGAGCGGTGCGGCGAGGAAGATCGACGAGTACGCACCCGAGCCGATACCGACGAGGAGGGCGAATGCGAAGTCCTTCAGCGTGTCGCCTCCGAAGAAATACAACGCTCCGACCGGCAGCAGCGTGATGAACGTCGTGGCGAGCGAGCGCGGGAGCACCTCCCACATCGAGACGTTCCCTATGACGCGGAACGACGCACGTCGCATGAGCGGGACGTTCTCCCGGATGCGGTCGAAGACGATGATCGTGTCGTAGATCGAGTAGCCGAGAACGGTGAGGACGGCCGCCACGGTCGCCGTCGAGACCTCGCGGCCCGTGAGCGCGTAGACGCCCACCGTGATGACGACGTCGTGCGCCAGGGCCACGAGGACGCCGACCGAGTACTTCCACTGGAAGCGGATCGAGATGTACCCGACGATGAGGAGCAGGCTCACGACGATCGCGAGGAGCGCGTTGTTCGCGATCTGTCGCCCGAAGCTCTCCGAGACGTTCTTCGCGCCGAATGAGGTCGCCTGTACCGCGCCCGCGAGGCTCTGCTGGAGATCGTTCTGCTCCGTGCTCGTGAGCGATTCCGTGCGTATCTGGAAGCTCGTGTACTTGCCCTCCGACGACGAGCCGCGGCCCTGGATCACGGCACCCGCCTGCCCGATCGCAGCGGCTTCCTTCCGCACCTGCTCGAGCGAGGTCGGCGCAGGCGTGCGGAACGAGATCTGGGTGCCGCCCTTGAAGTCGATCCCGAGATTGAGGCCCTTGACTGCGATCGCGGCGATCGAGATTGCGATGACGGTTCCCGAGATCGCGAACCAGGTCCGCCGCTTGCCCATGAAGTCGATCCGCAGCCAGCGCGGGATGCCCTGGCCGGTCGCGCCCATGAAGCGGGGGTTGTCGAACCAGGCGAACCCTCCGAGCACGGAGAGGATCGCACGCGTCGCGAGCACGGCGGTGAGCATCGAGAGCGCGGTGCCGATGAGGAGCATGAGCGCAAACCCGCGCACGCTCGCCGTCGCGACGGCGAAGAGAACGAGGGCGGTGATCGCCGTCACCACGTTCGCGTCGACGATCGTCGCGAACCCCTTCTGGTACCCCTGCGCGATCGCAGCGCGCACCGAGCGCCCTGCGCGCACCTCTTCCTTGATGCGCTCGAAGATGACGATGTTCGCGTCGGCTGCGACCCCGAACGTGAGCACGAGCCCCGCGAACCCCGGCAGGGTCAGCGTGACGTTGAAGAGGAGGATCGTCGCGTACAGGAAGGCGGCATAGATCCCGAGGCCGGCGACGGCGACGAGACCGAGGAAGCGGTAGAACAGCAGCAGGAAGATCGCGACGAGGATCAGCCCGCCGATCGCGGCCTTCCACGCCTCGCGGAGCGAGTCCTTTCCGAGCGTGGCCGAGATGTCGGTCCGATCGAGGGTCTCGAACTTGACCGGCAGGGCGCCCGTCTGCAGCACGAGGGCGATGTCCTTCGCCTCCTGGAACGAGTCGAGGCCCTCGATCTGGGCGCGGCCGCCGCCGATGCCGCCCGAGAGGCTCGAGTCGGTGAAGTCGATCTGGGGGAAGGTCTTGATCTCGCGGTCGAGCACGATCGCGAAGTGCTGCGGCTGCTGGCGCAGCTTTCCGCGGATCCACTCGTCGCGGGTGATCTGCTCGAACTTCTTGGAACCGCCGCCCGTGAACTCCATGGTCACGATCGGCCGACCCGCGCCGCCCGGGCTCGTGTCGAAGTCGGCCCGGGTGCCGGAGAGCTTCAGGTCCTCGCCGGTCATCTGCGGGACGTCCGGCGGGTCGTACTTGAAGAGGTAGTACCAGGTCTGCGTCGGCGGCACGCCGTTGCCGCCGCCTCCCGGGCACACGACTGCGCCCTCGCCGCAGGTCACGACGACCATCCCATGGGGCACCGCGAATAGCTGCCGCCCGGGCGGCAGCTTCCCGCCCGACTTGCGCAGCGCCTCGGCTTCCGTGCCGTAAGGCCCGCGGACGACGCGCTTCGTCGTGGGATTGACGAGGTAGAAGGCGTCCGATTTCCCGCCCTTGACCTGCGACTGCACCTGCGCAAGCAGCTTGTACAGCGAGCCGTTCTCGACGGGCTGACCCTGAACCGAGATCGAGGGGCCGACGAGCGAGGTCTCGAGGTCGTAGAGCTCGAGCTGCGCCGTCGTCCCGATGATCTCCGCGGCCGCCTCCGGATCTTTCACGCCGGGGAGCTGGATCACGATCTGGTTCGACCCCTGCGTGCGGATCTCGGGCTCGGTCACGCCGAGCTTGTCGACGCGGTTGCGCATGATGTCCACCGAGCGGTCGAGGTCCTCGCTCGTGAGGCTCCGATTCGGTGGCGGGACCGCCTGGAGGGTGACCTCGAGGCCGCCCTGCAGGTCGAGGCCGAGCGTGGGCTTCTGGTGCACCGGCGAGCCGGGGATCGCCATGAGCGCCACGCCGAGGAGCGCCGCGGCCAGCAGCCCGAGAACGATGGTGGAGTTGCGCCTGCTCACGATCGGCGCTCCAGGTTAGCCGTGGTCGTCGCCGGCCGGACCGGCACCGGCACCGCTCCTAACGGCTTCTTCGTCGTCCGTAACGGCGGCTTCATCGGCTTCTTCGGCCTCGATCTCGCCCTCGTCCTCGTCTTCCTCGCCCTCGGGCGGGAGCACGGCCGCGATCCCTCGACGCGTCATGTGCACGGGCATGCCGCCCCCCGGGGCGAGGTCGACGACGATGTCGTCCCCGTCGGAATCGGTGATCGTCCCGTAGATGCCGCCGGTCGTGAGGATCTCGTCCCCGACCGACGCCTTCTCGATCGAGAACTGATGATCAGCCTGACGTTGGCGCTGCGGCCGGATGAGGACGACGTACATGACCGCCAGGACGAGCACCAAGATGATCAGGAGCGCCAGGGTTCCTCCTCCGATGGGCCGGCGAGCCGCGCGAGTGCGTCGTCCCGAAAGGCGGAGAACGCGCCCCGCTCGATCGCCGCCCGCGCGCGGGCGGTCAGGTCGAGTACGAACCGCAGATTATGCAGGCTGAGCAGCCGTAAACCGAGGATCTCGCCCTGCGTCAGGAGGTGGCGCAGGTACGCACGGGAGAAGCGCTCGCAGGCGGGACAGTCGCACTCGGCGTCGAGTGGCCGGGGGTCCGCGCGATGCGCGGCGTTGCGAAGGTTCAGCCGCCCCTCCCACGTGAGCGCCGACCCGGTCCTCGCCGTCCGGGTCGGCAGGACGCAGTCGAAGAGGTCGATGCCACGGGCCACGACGTCGAGGATTCCCCGCGGATCGCCGATGCCCATGAAGTAGCGGGGTCGCGTGGCCGGGAGCAGCGGTGCGGCCCAGTCGACGCACTCGAGCATCTCCCCCGTGGACTCGCCGACCGCGAGGCCACCCAGCGCGAACCCGTCGAACGAGAGGGCCGCGATCTCGGCGATCGAGCGACGGCGAAGCTCGTCGTCGGTGCCGCCCTGCGTGATCCCGAAGCAGAGCTGACCGTCCGCACGAGGCGCCGCCACCTGTCGCTCGGCCCACCGCGTCGTGACGCTCACCGCCCGCTCGAGCTCGGGCGTGGGCGCGCCGGCTGGGAGGCAGACGTCGAGACACATCGCGATGTCGGAGCCGAGCCGGCGCTGGATCTCGGCCGCCCCCTCGGGCGTGAACCGCTCCTCCGTCCCGTCGTACACGGACCGGAACGTCACACCGTCGTTGTCGAGCCCCGCGATCGTGTCCCGTAGCGAGAAGACCTGGAAACCGCCGGAGTCCGTGAGGATCGGTCCGCTCCAGCCGGAGAAGGCGTGGAGCCCGCCCAATCGCTCGATGACGCCCTCGCCGGGCCGAAAGTGGAGGTGGTACGTGTTCCCGAGGATCACGTCGGCGCCGAGGGCCCGCACCTCGTCCGGGTGGAGTGCCTTGACCGTCCCCTTCGTCCCGACCGGCATGAAGGCCGGTGTGCGGATGTCGCCGTGCGGGGTCGCCAGGACACCAGCGCGTGCGGCGCCGTCCGTGGCGTCGACGCGAAACGTCAGAGCGCCACCATCGCGTCGCCGAACGAGTAGAAGCGGTACCGCTCCGAGACGGCTTCCCGGTAGATCCTCCGCGTCTCCTCGACGCCGACGAAGGCCATGACGAGCGCCAGGAGGGTCGACCGCGGGAGGTGGAAGTTCGTCACGAGTGCGTCCACGCGTCGGAACACGAACCCTGGCGCGACGAAGAGCATCGTGCGTCCGACGAGCTCGCCGGTTCGAGCCACCGTCTCGAGCACGCGCACCGTCGTCGTCCCCACCGCGAGCACGCGCCGTGCCGCCGCGATCCGTTCCCAGGCGCGTTCGCTCACCGCGTAGCGCTCGCCGTGGAGCTCGTGATCCTCGAGATTCGCGACGGTCACCGGGCGGAACGTGTCGAGGCCGACGTGCAACGTGACGCGGACAGGGTCGAGTCGAGCGAGGAGCTCTGGCGTGAGGTGGAGGCCCGCGGTCGGCGCCGCGGCGGATCCGCTCACGGTCCCGTACACGGTTTGGTAGCGCTCGGCGTCGGCGAGAGGCGCGTGGATGTACGGCGGAAGCGGGACGTCGCCCCGCGGCTCGCCGCGGAGCTCGACGAGCCAGCGGCCCCCGCCGAGCTGCTCCACCAACCTGACCGGGCCCACGACCTCGTCTGCGCAAAGTCGGCTCGACGGGCGGACGAGCGCCTCCCAGGACCCGTCTTCGTCGAGCTGCTCGACGAGGAGGACCTCGACGGCGCCGCCCGACGCCCGCCTCAGACGCAGCCGCGCGGGGACGACGCGGGTGTCGTTGACGACGACGAGCTCCTCGCCGAGGAGGTCCGGCAACTCGGCGAACCTGCGGTGCTCGATGTCGCCGGACGCGCGCCGGTAGACCAGCAGCCGCGACGCGTCGCGTCGCTCGAGCGGATGCTGCGCGACGAGCTCGGGAGGGAGCTCGTAATCGAGGAGCGCCGTGTCCATCCGGCGCTGAGAGTAGCCTCGCTGCCCATGGACGTCCTGGCGCTCGAGCGGGCCAAGCAGCGGATCGCGGACGCCGCGGCGGGTCGCCCCGATTCGGCGGCGATCGAAGCGGCGCTCGAGCGCTCGCGCGACCAGATCGAGACGCTCGCCGCCGCTGCCGCGGAGCTCGAGGCGTCGATTCCGGCGCATGTCGGCTCGGCCGTCCGGGACGGCCTGCGGGCCGAGGTCCTTCCGGTCGCACGCCACATTGCAGAGATTCGTGGCCTTCTCAACCAGGCCATCCGCAGGCTCGAGCGCCTCGAAGGAGATCTCCTCGCAGAGCGCCACGCGCGCATCGACGACCTCGCGCTGCTCGTCGATCTCGTGAGCTCTGGCTGGCGCGGGGTCGATGCCCGTCTCGAGAGACTCGAGCGCGACCAGGCGGACATCGCACTCGTCGCGTCAGTGGTGGGAAACCACTCGGACGGCGATCGGCGCGCGAAGCACGTCGAGCACGCAGCCGCCGCGTAGGCGCACGCCGCCGGTCTAGCTGGTTGGAACGACAGGGAGCACGAGCCGGAAGCGGCTGCCGGTCTCGCTCTCGGAATTGGCGCCGAGCTCGATCCCTCCCCCGAGGGCGACGGCGAGCTCGCGGGCGATCGGCAGCCCCAGGCCGGTCCCGTCCACATCGTCGGAGACGAACGCCTCGAAGATCCGCGCGCGCTGCGACGGGGGCACACCCGGGCCCGAGTCGAGTACGTCCACGGCGACGACGCCGTTCGACTCCACGAGCTCGAGCTCGATGCGGCCGCCGTCGGGCGTCCACCGGAAGGCGTTCGAGAGCAGATTCGTGATCACCTGCAGCACCCGGTCGCCGTCGGAGACGATCACCAGCGCCTGGTCCCGCCCCGACACGCGGTAGTCGATCTCGCGCCGGCGCGCCTCCTCGGCGAATGCGCCGTACGCCTGGTCGAGAACGCGCTCGAGATCGACCTCCTCGTGTCGCACGGTGAAGCGATGAGCCTGGAGCTTCGCGAGGTCGAGCACGTCACCGACGAGCCGCTCGAGCCGATCCGTCTCTGCAGCGACGATGTCGAGCGAGGCGCGAACCTGCTCGGGATCCGTGACCACGGCTTCGCGAATTGCCTCGACGTGGCCACGGATGGCCGTCAGCGGAGTCCGGAGCTCGTGCGAGACGGACATGAGGAACGAGCGCTTGAGCTGCTCCGCCTCGGCGAGCTCCGCGACCATCGCGCGGAAGCGCCGGCTCAGAAGCGCGATCTCGTCCGAGCCGTGCGGCTCCGGTATCTCGACGTCGTAGCGCCCGGCCGCGACGTCCTCAGTGGCACGGGTCAGCGCGCGTACGGGCTCCGTGAGCCGGCGCGAGAGCAAGAGGAACAGCACGCCGGCGAGTGCGGTCCCGACCGCGAGCGCGAGGGCGAGCCGGCCGAACAGGGTGAGCCACTGCTCGCGCAGCTCTGTCTCCGGCTTCGCGACGATGAGCCAGCCGAAAGGTTCCGTGCCCCGCACGAGCTGCACTGGCTGGGCGGCCGCGATGAGCCGCCGACTCTCGCCCGGGGGCGTGAAGGAGACGACGACCTGTTGGTCGCGGTCGAGCTGCGCGTTCCCGAGCGCGCTTCGCGGAAGCCTCGTGAGGCCGAACCGCTGGCCCGGAAAGAGCGACGCGCCGACGTAGTAGAGCTCGTCCCCGGTGGCGAGCTCGAGCTTCTTCGCCGCGAACTCCGGCGCCTTGGCGCCCTCGTCCGAGGAGCGGAGCGCCGACTCCGCGTAGAGCGCCGCGAGCCCCGACGCCTCGCGCCGCAGCTCGCGCACGGACTGCTTGCGAGTGACGTCCTGGAAGAGGCGAACCGCGAGCGCGATCGAGACGAGGCCGAAGGCGAGGACGACGACGAGAAAGAGAGCGGTCAGCCGGAACCGAAGCGTCCCCAGCATGAGACCCAGGGTAACCCGCTAGTTGGTCGGAACGGCCGTGCGGTCGGAAGCGACCTTGTAGCCGACGCCCCATACGGTCACGATCGGCGACGCATCGCCCAGCTTGCGCCGGATCTGCCGCACGTGGACGTCGACCGTGCGCGTGTCGCCCGCGAAGGTGTAGCCCCAGACCCGCTCGAGGAGCTGGTCCCTCGTGAGGACGATCCCGCGGTGGTCGAGGAGCTCCCAGAGCAGGTCGAACTCCTTCGGTGCGAGCCGGATCTCCTCGTTGCCGACGTACACCTCCCGCTTGCCGGAGTTGATCGTGAGGTCGCCGTGCGTGAGCTCCTCCGTCTCCGTGCGTCGCCGCTCGGGCGCAGCCCTGCGGAGGATGCTCTTCACCCTGGCGACGAGCTCGCGCGGATTGAACGGCTTCGTCATGTAGTCGTCCGCGCCGACCTCGAGCCCGATGATCTTGTCGATGTCCTCGTCCCGGGCGGTGAGCATCAGGATCGGGACGTCCGACGTCTTCCGGATCCGTCGACAGAGCTCGACGCCGTCGCCGTCCGGGAGATTGAGATCGAGGACGATCAGGGCAGGGGACTCGCCCGCGAGCTGGAGCAGCGCCGCCTGGGCGGTCGCGGCCGTCTTGACCGCGTACCCCGCGTTTCGCAGGTAGGCGGCGACGAAGGACGCGATCGACGTCTCGTCCTCGACGACGAGGATCGTCGGCGTCGTCGTCACGAGCGCGCCCTCGGGTTGGGCGCCGTCTCGGGCGGAGGCTCGAGCGTGAAGCGCGCGGGCTCGACCGGGAGGGGTATGCAGTTCTGCGGCTCGACGCTGCAGTCGGTGCCGTCGAGCGAGTACACGCCCGCATCATCCCCGGTGAACCGCGGCTCTGCGTCGAGCATCACCGTGCCGCGCCCGACCGCGGAGAGCGCGATGCCGGACCCGCGCACGACCATCCGGTACCCACCTCCGAGCATGCGGAAGCGAAGGCCGATGCCTCGGTAGACGACAGTCCGCGGACCGACCCGTTCCTGCGTGACCTTCTTGCCGACCACGAGCGGGGCATACCGGTCGTTCGGCGTCTGGTCGGTCACGCGCAGCGTTCCGTTCGTCAGGCGGCCGAGCACCGATCCGCGCAGGTCGATCATCACGACGCCTCTTCCCCGGTCGACGTACAGCGTCCCGGAGGTCGGCTCGGCGGCGCCGGCGACTGCGGCGAACACGAACGAGGCGACGATCGAGCAGAGAACGAGGGCAGGCGTGCGCATGGCTCCGTCTAGTATCTGTATCCGGCGTGTGACGGCCGTGAGATGCCTGTAAGAAGACTGTTAGCGAACGCGTTTCGCCGTCAGTCGTAGCGGTAGAAGCCACGCCGGCTCTTCCTGCCCAGGAGGCCGGCGTTCTTCATCGCGACGATGCGCGGAGGCGGCGCCATGCGGGGCTCGCGAAGCTTCTCGTAGAGCGCCTCCGACGCGTGCACGTGGACGTCGATACCGACGAGATCGACGAGCGTGCACGGCCCCATCGGCCAGCCCGCGCTCGTGGTCATCGCGGTGTCGAGGTCCTCCGGCGAGACACGCGCCTCGTCGAGGACGCGAATGCAGTCGTTGAGGAGCGGGATCAGCACGCGGTTGACGACGAATCCGGGCGTATCGTGGCAGCGGATCGGCTGCTTCCCGAGCCGCTCTCCGACCGCGAACGCCGCCTCGACCGCGTCGTCCGTCGAGAGCTCGGCGCGGACGATCTCGACGAGCGGCATCAACGGCGCCGGGTTGAAGAAGTGCATGCCGACGACGCGGCCCGGTGTCGAGACGGCTGCGGCGATCTCCGTCACAGACAGCGCCGACGTGTTCGTCGCGAGGATCGTGTCCGGCCGCACCACGCGCTCCAGCTCGGCGAAGAGCTCGAGCTTGGCGCCGAGGTCCTCCACGATTGCCTCGACGACGAGGTCGCAGTCGGAGAAGTCCGCCAGGTCGGTCGTGAGTGAGAGCAGCTGGAGCGCGGTGTCGCGCTCGGATGACGTCAGCTGCTCCTTGTCGACCTTCCGCCCGAGGTAGTGTGCGATGCGTTCGCGCGCGGCCGTACCGAGCTCGTCCGATACCTCTCGCCCTACCGTCTCATAGCCCGCCTCGATCGCGAGCTGCGCGATCCCGGCTCCCATCGCTCCGAGGCCGACCACACCCACGCGACGGATCGGCGGACCGGCCATGACGGGCGATCCTAGCGCCCGGTCACCCGGCGCGAAGCCAGGAGCTCAGCCGCTGAAGTGGCGCCGGCGGGCGACGTCGTCGACCCGCGAGTCGACGCCGATCGCATACGCGAGCGGTGCCGCAACAACGATGAGTGCGATGAGGATGAGTCCGAACATGCCTTCATGATGCTCGATGCCTTTGATCAGCACCAGTCGAGGCAATCCGAATTTCGATCAACAGAGCTGATGCAAGATCGGCGCGCTAGAGGCGCTCCAGGATGCCGGCGATCGCCTGGCCCTGGCCGATGCACATCGTCGCAATGCCGAAGCGAGCGTCGCGGCGCTCGAGCTCATTGAGGAGCGTCGCAGTGATTCGCGCGCCCGTTGCGCCGAGCGGGTGGCCGAGCGAGATGCCGCCGCCGTTCGGGTTCACGTCGCCTTCCTCCCAGCGAGCGCGCAAGCCCGTGTCGGCGAGGAACTGAAGAACGACGGACGCGAACGCCTCGTTCACCTCGACGACGGCGATGTCGGACCAGCCGAGGCCTGCCTTCGCGAGCGCGCGCTCGCACGCCTCGGGATTCCCGTGCAGCATGCGATACGGGTCGACACCCGAAAGGCCGAAGGATACGAATCGGGCCCGCGGCTCAAGCCCGAGCCGCTCCACGGCCGCGTCGCTCGCGAGGAGCATCGCTGCGGAGCCGTCGACGATCGAGCTCGAGTTCCCGGCCGTGACGACCCCGTCGGGCCTGAACGCGGGCTGCAGCGCCGCGAGCTTCTCGAGCGACGTGTCCCGGCGCGGGGTCTCGTCCACGGCGAACAGGACGACTGCTCCCCCCGCGCCGACCTCGATCGGGACGATCTCGTTCTCGAACCTGCCCTCGTCCGTCGCGGCGACGGCGCGGCGATGCGACTCGAGCGAGTACGCGTCGAGTGCCTCGCGCGTGAGCCCCCACTCTTCGGCGATGACCTCGGCCGAGATCCCCTGGGGCACGATCGGCCAACGCTCGCCGATCTTCTCGTTCACCGCACCCCAGCCGGCGTCGCCGAGGTTCGACCCCATCGGCACGCGCGTCATGTGCTCGACGCCGGCCGCGACGACGAGGTCGAGGTGGCCCGCCCGGATGGCCGACGCGCCGTTGAAGGCCGCCTGCAGCGACGATCCGCACTGCCGGTCGACGGTGGTCGCACAGACCGTCTCCGGCCAGCCGGCGACGAGCACGGCTCCCCGGCCGACGTTGAGCGCCTGCTCTCCTACCTGGGTCACGCAGCCCATCTGGACGTCCTCGATCTCTCCGGGATCGACGTCGAGCCTGCCGACGAGCCCGTTAAGGACTTGCGCAGCCAACTCGTCCGCTCGGATCTCCGAGAGCGAGCCGTTCCGCCTCCCGATCGGCGAGCGAACGGCGTCGATGACGTAGGCGTTGGCCGGCACCCCAGAAGCATAGAGCGAGTGCGCTCGGAGGCAGGGTCGGCGCCGGGACTACACTCATCGCGTGGCCACGACCGCGACCGAGCGCAGGCTCCTGATCGGCGGCGAGTGGATCGAGACCGGCGAGTGGCTCGAGGTGCGCTCCCCGTACGACGCCTCGCTCGTCGGCCGCGTCGCCAAGGCCGGCACCGGGGTCGCGAGGCGGGCGATCGACGCGGCGGAGCGGGCGATGATCGAGCCCCTCCCCGCCCACGAGCGCGCGGCGATCCTCGACCGGACGGCCGGGCTCGTCTTCGAGCGCGCCGAGGAGCTCGCTCGGACGATCTCAGCGGAGGCGGGAAAGCCCATGAAGGCTGCTCGGGTCGAGGTGTCGCGAGCAACGTCCACGTTCACGATGGCGGCGGTCGAGGCGCGCAAGCTCGCGGGCGACGCCGTGCCGATGGACGCCTCTCCGGCCGGAGTGGGCAAGCTCGCGCTGACTCTCCGCGTGCCGATCGGCGTCGTCGGCGCGATCTCGCCGTTCAACTTCCCGCTGAACCTCGTCGCGCACAAAGTGGCCCCTGCGCTCGCGGCAGGATGCGCCGTCGTACTGAAGCCGGCGTCGCAGACGCCACTGTCGGCGCTCCTCCTCGCCGAGCTCGAGGTCGAGGCCGGGCTCCCGCCCGGTTGGCTGAACGTCGTCTGCGGATCGGCCGGTGAGATCGGGGACGTGCTCGTCGAGGACGAGCGCGTCGCGCTCATCACCTTCACCGGCTCGGCGGGCGTCGGCTGGAAGCTGCGCGAGCGCGCTCCCCGCAAGCGCGTGAACCTCGAGCTCGGGAACGCGACACCCGTCATCGTCACGGCCGACGCGGACATCGAGGACACGGCGACACGACTCGCAGCGAACGCGTTCTCGTTCGCAGGGCAGAGCTGCATCTCGGTACAGCGGATCTACGTCGAGCGCACGGCCTACGACGAGTTCGTCGACCTCTTCGTCCCGCGTGTCGAGGGCCTCGTCGTCGGCGATCCAGCCGACGACGCGACGGACGTCGGCCCGGTCATCTCGGGTGGCGATCGCGATCGCATCGTCTCTTGGATAGACGAGGCGACGGCGTCCGGCGCGCGCGTGCTGACGGGAGGAACCATCGAGGGCGATCTCCTCGTCCCCACGGTGCTTGCAGACGCGCCGGCCGACGCGAAAGTCAGCTGTGAGGAGGTGTTCGGCCCGCTCTGCACGCTGACGCCCTTCGACGCCCTCGACGAAGCGATCGAGCTCGCCAACGGAACGCGCTACGGCCTCCAGGCGGGCATCTTCACGAGCGACGTCAAGATCGCCCTGCGCGCCGCTCGCGAGCTCGAGTTCGGAGGCGTCACCGTGAACGAGGCTCCGACCTTCCGTGCCGACCAGATGCCGTACGGCGGCGTGAAGGACTCCGGGAACACGAGAGAGGGCCCGGCGTACGCTGTCCGCGAGATGACGGAAGAGCGTCTCGTCGTCCTTCAGCTCTAGGGTGGCCGCGTGATGACCGACCCGACCCCTGGATACGTCGTCCCGCCGCCCCGCGAGCTCAAGCGCGAGCGGAGGGCACTGCTCGAAGTGCGCGAGGACCGCCTGCGCGACCTCGGAGGGCTGGCCCTGGAGATGTACAAGCGCGACCGGTTCAATGCATCTCTCGTGGTCGAGCGCTGCGCCGAGCTCGTCGCAATCGAGGCACGGGTCCAGGAGATCGACCAGCTGCTCGACGGCACCGCGCGCGTCCGGCGCGGGGGCGGCGGTGCGGTGTGCATCTGTGGCGCGCCCATCCTGCTGGGAGCACGGTTCTGCGCCACGTGCGGCCGGCAGCTCGGTGGTGACGCCGACGCTCGCCCGGATGGCGCCGGCGCTGCATGACCACCTGCCCGCGCTGCTACGAGCCCCTCGCCTCCGGGCAGGAGTACTGCCTCGCGTGCGGCTCGCGCGTCGACGACGGCATCGGCCGCCCATGGACGATCGGCAGGTCTGGATGGGCGCTGAGGGCGTCCGTCGCGGCGATCGTGGCGCTCGTCGGCGCGGCCGCGGCGATTGCGGCGACCGGAGGGGACGGCGGCGGTGACCGCCTCGTCACGGCGATCGGCGGCTTCGCCACCGCCCCGGAGACGACGACGGACGAGTCGCCCGGGGCGTCGTCCGCGATCGGCGAGTGGCCGACCGGCGAGGACGGGTGGACGATCGCGCTCGCGTCGCTGCCCCAGACGGGAGGGCGAAAACCCGCGCTCGCGAGGGCACACGTCGCCGTCGCGAGGAAGCTCCCGCAGGTGGGCATTCTCGACTCATCCCGCTACGCAAGCCTGCATCCCGGGTACTGGATCGTCTTCTCCGGGATCTACGGGAGCGAGGCGGAGGCGACGAGCGCGCTTGACGCGGCTCGTCGAGCCTCGCGGACGGCCACAGTGAGACGCGTCATCCCGTGAGCTCTCCGTTGTCCTCGGAGGCGACGAATCCACCTGACTTTGTAACACGGTCGAAAAGCCGCTACACTCGTGGGGCGAAGCGACGTCTTCGCGGCTTTTTAGCCAGATAGCACCAATTTCGGGGATATCGAGAAGGTCCGTTTGGAAGCCCACGCAGCCCAGCTTCGCTCGTGTATGTATCAATACTCGCGAGCCATCTACCGCTCGATCAAGGATCTCATCGATCCTTATGCGACGCGGGAGGAGCAGCTCGACTACCGGCGGGCCGTGCTTGTCGAGTGCGAGCGGACCATGGCCCGCCTGGCCGACGACCCGCACTACTTCGCCCGTCCCGACCGCGCGCTCTTCGCCGACATCCGGCGCTATTTCCCGATCCGGGCCCAGGCCCAGGTCGCGTGGTCCGTGCGTGAAGGCGTGGGCGCCGCGACGTCGTTCATCGAGCAGCAGATCGAAGCCGGGCTCCTGGACGGCGGCGTCGCTCGCTGCCACGCGACGACGCGGAAGGGCAAGGCGTGCCAGCGCATGCCGCTGCCCGGCCGCGACTACTGCCCGTCGCACCAGCACCTCGAGCACGCCACGACGGTCGCCGCCTAGCCGGCACGCGCGCACCGGACTGCGCTCCCCACTCGCGGTAAGCTCGCTTCGATGTCACACGACGCGGACAAGCTCATCCGCCAGCTCTCGCTCGTCGCGTTCCTCATGGCGGAGCGTCGTCCGCTGACCGCCCGTGACGTCAAGTCGAACGTCGAGGGCTACAGCGAGATGTCGGACGAGGCGTTCGCGCGCCGCTTCTACTCCGACCGGGCGGAACTCACGGCCCTAGGAGTGCCGCTCCAGTCGCAACGCGACGAGTTCACCGGCGAGGAGCTGTACACGCTCCGCTCGGAGCACTACTTCCTCGACCGCCTCGATCTCGACGACGACGAGCTCGCCGCGCTTCAGACCGCGCTCTACTACCTCGAGGGCAAGTTCGCGTACGCCGAGCCGTTCCGGCTCGCCCTGCAGAACCTCGCGCTCGGCCGGGCCGGATTCCCCGAGCCCCCCACCGAGACCGCAGAGCGCGTCCGCGTCAGCGCGCCCGACTACTCGCCCGAGCTCGCCGGGCGCCTGGCGAAGCTCGAGTCGGCGATCTCGAAGCAGCGGACCGTCCGCTTCGGCTACTGGAGCCCGCGCCGCACCCGTCCCGGCGAGCGGACCGTGAATCCGTACGCGCTCCGGCTCGACGACGGGAACTGGTACGTCGTCGGCCACGATCTCGAGCGCGACACGACGCGGACCTTCAAGGTCTCGCGAATTCGCGGCGACATTCGCTTCGCGACTCGCCGTGAGCGCGACTTCCGGATCCCGCCGGACTTCGACGTCGAGAAGCATCGGGTGCCTCGTCCGTGGCAGATCGGCGAGAGGGTGGGACGCGCCCGGATCGCAGTCTCCGGCGACACGGCGTGGTGGGTCGAGCGGACGCTGGCCGACGCCGGAGTCGTGGAGGACGGCGTGTTCGAGACGGACTACGCCAGCGTCGAGCTTCTCGCCGGATGGGTCCTCCGCCAGAACGGCCGGGCGATTCCCCTCGAGCCCGATGAGCTGGTCGAGTCCGTCCAGGAGAGCCTGGATGCGCTCGCCCTGGCGCACGGTGGAGATGCCCCTGGCGTCGCCGGCCCGAAGCGGTCCGACCCGCGCCAGCCGCTCCCCGAGCGGCCGACGGGCCCCGTGGCGCCCGAGCGCTTTGGCGTACTGCAGGCGCTCCTCGCGTACCTCCTCGCCGCGTGCGGCGACCAGCGCTCGGCGACGCTCTCCGCCGACGAGCTCGCGGCCCGGTTCTCGATCCCGCTCGAGGAGCTCCAGGATCATCTCTCGTTGCTCAACCTCGTCAACTTCGGCGGAGGCTGCTACGCCGTCTACGCGGAGCACGAGGGCGACGTGGTGAGCGTGGAGAAGGAGCTCTACGGCGACGTGTTCCGGCGCCCGCCGAAGCTCACGCCTCTCGAGGCGCGAGCCATTCGCCTCGCGATCGAGTACGTCGGCCCGACGATCGCGGCCGACGCGCACACACCGCTGAGGCGGGTCCGCAAGAAGCTCGAGGAGACCTTCGGTCGCTTCGATCTCGCAGGCACGCCGAAGCCGAGCGACGCATCGGCGGAGGAGTCGCTCGTGAAGACCTTGAGCGAAGGCGCCGAGAAGCGTGTCGTCGTCGAGATCGAGTACATGAAGGAGGGCGACGAGGCGCCAACCCTTCGCCAGGTCGAGCCCTACACGATCGAGCGTGAGCTGCCGGTGTGGCGCGTGCACACGTGGGACCTCACCGTCGACGCCGCCCGGACGTTTCGCCTCGACCGCATGCGCTCGGCTCGACTCACGGGCGAGGCTTTCGAGGCCCGCGACGGGTTCGACCCGTCGTACCTGCGGAACCCCCGCGTCGCGCGGCTCCTGCACTCACCGGCGGTCGCCCGCTGGAAGCTGGAGCGCGGAGCACGACCGCTCACGGACGGCTCGGCGATCGCCGACGTCCCGTTCAAGACGGAGGACTGGCTCCTGTCCGAGGTGCTCGCCGACCGCGGAGAGACCACGGTGCTCGAGCCGCAGCGCATTCGCGACGTCGTCGCCAAGCGGGCGCGACGCCTGAAGCGTGAGCTCGGCCGCGTGCCGAGCAACCGGTAGTCAGCACAGACGAGTCACAAGTGCGTGCCGAGATCGTGGCGGCGCGATCGGTCCTCCTTCATGCTCGCTACCGTTGTCCCGGTAGCCAACAGAGGAGCTCGTATGAGAGGACTCCACCACCATCGCGTCGCGCGGCTGGCCATCGTCGCAGGTCTTCTCGTCGGCGGCATCGCCGGGACCACGGGAGTGGTGGTCGGCGCCAGCGCGATCGCAGAGAGTGCGCCGGCTACGCCGCGAGCGGTGATCGAGGCGACGCACCTCCCGCCGCTCTTGACGCTCCCCGGCGAGCCAGTCGCGCTTTCGTTCGACGTGCATTGCGCTCCGGCCGGGGTCGAGGATCCGGAGCAAGCCTGCCAAACGGTCGGCTCGGTATTCGCCCGTGAGGGCAACCGCGGTGCGTTTCGCGAGCTTCCGCTCGAGGAGCACCGCGCGAACGGACTCCGTCAGCTCTGGACTCCCGTCCCGGAATCCCTCGCAGCGAGCGCCGACGGCTTCGAGTACTACGCGGTGATCGAGCCTGCAGACGCGGCAAGCCGCGTCGTCGTCCCGGCGGCAGGCCACGCGGCACCGTACCGCGTGCGCCAGCTGGTCGGTCCGGTCGACGTCGATCTCGGGACGCACGAATTCGGCGATCCGCATCCGCGAAGCGCTCGAGTCGCATCGGCCCACTGGGGCAACGGCCCACTCGACGTCGGTCTCGAACAAGCTCGGAACGAGGGTGCGATCGGTGCCACCGCCTTCGACGTGGACGCATCCGGCACGGTGCTCCTGCTCGACGAGGCGCATCGGCGGCTCCTCCGCTGGGTTAAGAACGACGTTTCCCCGGCTTCGGTGCCGCTCTCGAGCGACGGACGGCTTGCCGACCTCACGATCGCTGACGACGGCTCTGTGTACGTGCTCGAGTCGATCGCTGCACCCGGTCGGGCCGCGCCGCTCGTGCGGCGCTTCGACGAGAACGGACGCGAGCTCGACCACGTCGAGACGGCCGAGCGCACGCCGTCACAGATCCGGATCGGACCGCGCGGCCCGGTCGTCCTCGAGAGCCCGTCACACCAGTGGATGCCGGTCGCGATCGACGGGGCGCCCGTGGGAACGGCGCTGCAACGTGGCAACGCTCGTTCGGGTCGGCCGCTTCGCGGCGGAGGCGAGGTCGTCGTGCTGCGGCGTGGGAACGGGATTCTCGTCGCGCTCGTCGACGCGCGAGGCGTCCGCCGCTCCTGGCACATCACGAGCAGGACGAGCCTCGCCGAGGTCCAGCTCGCGGAGCCGCTCGGCCGGCGCTTCCTCCTCGTCGCCCGGGTCTACTCGGAGTCGAGGGACGAGTTCGTCGTGCTGATCCTCGATCGGTCCGGCCTCGTCGAGCGGTTCTCCGTCGATCCCGCGGAGTGGGCCGAGGCCGCGCCACTCGGGCGGTTCCGGCTGGTGGGCGGAGCCCTGTACCGACTGGGATCGAGCTCGACCGGCGCGTTCGTCGACCGGTTCGACCTGGAGGTGCACTGATGCCTGGCTCACGCTCGTTCCTCGTTGCCTTCGCGATCGCAGCGTGTCTCGCGAGCGCGGGAACCGCCGCCGCATACCACACGCGTTTCGTGGCTGACAACTGCAACTATGCCGCTCCCACGCCGACGTCCTACATCACCCGCGACGGCTCGGCGACCGTGGCACTGCGCGCCCGATACGAGGGATACCAGTGGTCCGGCGGGTGCTGGAACGACAACGACCGTGACGACTCTACGAACGATCCACACGAGGATCCCGCCACCGGCGGAGAAGGCGGCGACTGCTCGGGATTCACGTTCAAGGTGTGGCGCGAGGCGCTCGATACGGGCGATTCCGGCTTCGACCAGTGGGGGATGCTTCGCTTCGTGCACGGGCCCTATACCGCCGCGGCGTTCAAGGCAGGGTCGGGCCTGCCGAACGTGACGGTGGCGAAGTCGTCGCTCGTCGCCATGGACGCCCTCGCGAGCGACAGCCACATCGGGCTGATCTACGCCGAAAACCCCGACGGCAGCGATCAGATCATCGAGGCCAAAGGCGAGGCCTACGGCACGAACATCTGGACGCGAACGTACCGGGGAAGCTCGAGCTACACGGGCGTCCGGCGGCTCGGCTGGAGCTCGTGAAACGGCAATGAGGCGGCGCGGTGCGCTGCTGCGCCTCGCCGCCGTTTCCGCGTGCACTCTTGCAACAGCCGGGTGTCGCGACGGCGGCCGCCCGCCGGCACGACTCGCGGACGGCTCGCGCTCCGTCGGCCCAGCCGTGACGCTCGAACGCGTCGAAGCCCGAGCCGTCGCGACGAAGGCCCTCGTCGTCCCCCGGTCGCGCGTCGCACCCGGTTCGCCTGCAGCGACATGTCTCGACGGCGCGGCCTTGGATGACGAAGTCCGACTCGTCGTGCGCGTCGGCGCCTACTCGACGAGCGTCACATTCGCGACGCCTGCAGGTCGCGGCCTGATCGCATGCGACGGCGTCGCCGGCGCCCGCGGCGACGGTCGCAAGTGGTGCGGGCGCGCGTTCGGCCGGCTCGCGCGCGGTCGTCTCCGCGACCCGAGGCTCGACCTGGCGTGTACAGACGACGACGGGAATCCGATCGCCTTCGCGTGGATCCGGCCAAGCCGGCGGGCAGCCTACGTCGTGGTCGAGCAGCACGGCTACGTCGAGGCGTACCGCGTCGCCGGTGGGCTTCCGGTGCGCGTCGCGAACACCGATGTCGATGTCGGGCGCTCGAGTGCGCTGTTCGTGGTCTCCGAGCACGATCGCGACGGACGACTGTTGCGCGCCTACCGG
>DATAET010000051.1:0-7847 GCA_036257855.1 Gaiellaceae bacterium
AGAAGTTCAAGACCGTCTCGCCCGCGCAGTCGACGATCGAGAAGGTCGAGCGCGCGATCGGGATCGACAACCTCTACGACCCGCGCAACGTCAGCCTCGTCAACCACCTCATGCAGGCGCTCAAGGCGCAGTCGCTGTACAAGCGGGACGTCGACTACGTCATCCAGGAGGACGAGGTCAAGATCGTCGACGAGTTCACGGGCCGCATCATGGAGGGCCGTCGCTGGAGCGAGGGGCTCCACCAGGCGATCGAGGCGAAGGAGGGCGTGCGCATCCGCGAGGAGAACGTCACGCTCGCGACGATCACGCTCCAGAACTACTTCCGCCTGTACGAGAAGCTCGCGGGCATGACGGGCACGGCGAAGACCGAGGAGAAGGAGTTCGTCGAGATCTACAACCTGCACGTGGTGGAGATCCCTACGAACCAGCCCATCGCCCGCCTCGACGAGAACGACTTCATCTTCAAGACCCCGGAGGCCAAGTTCGCCGCGGTGCTCGATGACATCGTCGACCGCCACGAGGAAGGCCAGCCCGTCCTCGTCGGCACGATCGCGGTCGAGACCTCGGAGTACCTCTCGGAGCTCCTCAAGCGCAAGGGGATCCCGCACAACGTGCTGAATGCGAAGGAGCACGAGCGTGAGGGGGAGATCATCAAGGACGCGGGCCAGCGCGGCGCGGTCACGATCGCGACGAACATGGCCGGTCGCGGCGTCGACATCAAGCTCGGCGACGGCGTCCTCGACCTCGGCGGCCTCTACGTGCTCGGGACGGAGCGCCACGAGGCACGCCGGATCGACAACCAGCTCCGCGGCCGTTCGGGCCGGCAGGGCGACCCCGGCGAGACGCGCTTTTACCTCTCCGGCCAGGACGACCTCGTGCGCCTGTTCGCGGGCGACCGGATCTACAACATCATGAACCGGTTCAAGATCCCGGACGACCAGCCCATGGAGGCGTCGATCCTCTCGAAGCAGATCGAGAACGCCCAGAAGAAGGTCGAGGAGCAGAACTTCGTCGCGCGCAAGAACGTCCTCAAGTACGACGACGTCATGAACACGCAGCGGATGGTCATCTACGAGCAGCGCCGCCGCGTGCTCGAGGGCGAGGACCTGTCGGAGGAGGTGCGCGAGTGGATCCGCGAGACGGTCGAGACGACGGTCGCGCAGTTCACCGACGGGGAGTACCCGGAGGACTGGGACCTCGGGGGGCTCGTCACCGCGATGCAGTCGCTCTACGACACGGACATCACGGTCGAGGAGCTGCGCGAGGAGGTGGGTGTCACCGACCGCGAGGCGATCACCGAGGAGTTCGTCGAGGACGCGCTCGAGACCTACGACGAGCGTGAGCAGGCGCTCGGCTCCGAGCTCTCACGGGAGGTCGAGCGCTACATCATCCTCCAGACCGTCGACCAGCGCTGGCGCGAGCACCTCGAGGCGATGGACTACCTCCGCGAGGGGGTCCACCTGCGCGCGTTCGCGCAGAAGGACCCGCTCGTCGAGTACCGGGGCGAGGGACACGCCATGTTCGAGGAGCTCGGGCGGACGATCCGCGAGGAGGTCGTCTTCACCCTGTTCCACGTCGCCGTGCAGGTCGAGGAGCCCGCGCTCGAGCCCATGCAGGCGCGCGACGGCGCGCTGCACTACGAGCACGAGACGACCGCCGGTGCCGACGTGATCGCCGCCGCGGGTGGAGCTGCTACCGCGCTCGCCGATCCGCCGGCCTCGGCGTCGCCCTCGTTCGCGCAGGCCCCGGTGGTCAACGAGCACAAGGACATCGGCCGGAACGATCCCTGCTGGTGCGGCTCGGGCAAGAAGTTCAAGCGCTGCCACGGCGCCTGATCGTCGCTCGCTACGAGGCGATCGCGCGGGCGTTCGAGGCTGTGTTGCCGGGAGCCTGACGGTCAGGCGTGCGGCTGGGCGACGACACGGGCGCGCTCGACGTCGGCCTGCTCCACCACCTGTTCGGCTGCGGCGCCGAAGCGGAGCATCCGCCCACCGAAGGCGATGCTGCACACCGCGAACCAGGCCCACCCGAGCATGAGGCCGGCCACGACGTCCGACAGCCAGTGCACGTCGAGGAGGACGCGCGTCGACGCCACGGCGACGGCGATCCCGGCGGCGCCGCCGGCGAGGAGGGACCGCGCGCGCGGGCCGAGCCCACGGCCGAGCACGAGGGCGGCGGCTGCATAGAAGGCCGCAGCCGTCGTCGAGTGGCCGCTCGGGAACGACGGCCCCAGTGTCTCCGCGATGGGCTTGAACGTCGGTCGAGCGCGATCGAGGAGATCCTTGATCCCGTTCGAGAGCAGCACCGCCCCGACGAGGACGGTGGCGAGGTAGAACGGAATCCACACGTTCGGGCGGCGGAAGTAGCCTACGACCGCGACGACGATCGCGAGCAGCGTGACGAGCCACGTTCCTCCGAGCTGCGTGACGAGGTCGAGCCCGCGCTCGGATACTGGGCCAGAGTGGTCCGCACCCCACCCCGCCACGCTTGCGTCGAGATCGACGAGCTGCGAGTTCGAGCGGACGAGGTAGGCGAGCGCTCCGAGAACGAGGCCGCCGACGATCACAGCAAGCAGCCCGACCGTGAGCGCGAGCCCGGTTGCGGCTTCCGGGTTGAGCCGGCTCGTGACGATCCGGCGGAGTCGACTGTGGTGACCGATCTCCTTTCCGACCGCCTTCGCAGCCGCGAGGCTGGGCTTCGGAGGGTGCGGGTAGTGCGACGCCACGTACGAGACGAGCGCGAAGACGGCGAGCGCGACGATGAGGACGACGAGTAGGGGCATCTGAGGTCTTGTTCGGTGCTGGCCGGTTTCCCTCGACCATCCCCGGGGAAACCTAGAGCGTGATGCACGCCACCGTCACCGAGGCTGTTCGACCGCGACCCGAGACCGGGTCGCGAACTTCTGAGAGGCGCACCGACCTCCCCGCTCTCGAGGCGAGACCGGGCGGGGTCGCAGAGCGGATCGGCACGGCACTTCCTCCCTGGCATCCGGCGGCGGTGTGGGTCGCGGGACTCGTCCTCTGCTGGGCCAGCCTGGCGCTCGTGACGACCCTCGTCGGTGTTGCGTTCACGACCTGGATCGCGCCCCTCGACGCGGTCGAGTCGGCGGACGAGGCGCCGGTGAAGTGGCTCGCCGAGCACCGCACGCCGTTCTTCGACGCGGCGTCCTTCGTCGGGTCCGAGCTGTCTGGTGGATACCTCGTTCCCGCGCTCGTCGGCGCGGTCGTCATCATCTCCGCGTTCCAGAAGCGGTGGCTCCTGGCGGGCTTCGTCCTGTCGTCGATCGTCATCGAGTCGGCGACCTATCGGACTGCGGTGTTCTTCGTCGATCGCCAGCGACCCGACGTGAAACGACTCGAGGATCTCCCGGTCGACGCCAGCTACCCCTCTGGCCACGTGGCCGCGTCCATCGCCGTCTACTCGGGGTTTGCGCTCCTCCTGACCTCCCGCATGAGCTCGACACGAGACAAGGTGCTCGTGTGGGCCGGCGCGCTCGTGATCCCGGTGATCGTGGCGGCCTCTCGAATGTATCGAGGCATGCACCACCCGACCGACACGTTCGCGGGGCTCCTCATCGGCATCACGGCTCTCTCGCTCGCACTGCTCCTCGCGCGCGTCACCGGCTACGTCGACCGCCGGCGCAAGGAGGTTCAGGCATGACCACGGTCGCGGTCGTCGCGCACTCCGGGAAGTCGCTCGGGGGAGGGTTGCTCGAGCTCAGGCGCGAGCTCGAACGCCAGGGCATCGCCGATCCGATCTGGCACGAGGTCCCGAAGAGTCGCAAGGCGCCCGCGCAGGTCCGGCGCGCGCTCGAGGAGGGCGCCGAGCTCCTGTTCATCTGGGGTGGTGACGGGATGGTGCAGCGCTGCGTCGACGCGCTCGACGGCGCAGACGTCCCGCTCGCGATCGTCCCGGCGGGGACGGCGAACCTGTTCGCAACGAACCTCGGGATCCCGAAAGACATCGAGCAGGCAGTGCAGGTCGGCCTGCACGGCCCGCGACGTCGGCTCGACGTCGGCCGCCTGAACGGAGAGCGCTTCGCCGTGATGGCCGGGGCGGGGTTCGACGCACAGATGATCCGCGAGGCGGACGCCGGCCTGAAGGACCGGATCGGGCGCTTCGCGTACGTCTGGACGGGCGTCAACCAGCTCGGCCGCAAGCCCTTCGAGGCGAAGATCACGGTGGACGGAGCGACCTGGTTCGAGGGCAAGATCAGCAGCGTCCTGCTCGGGAACGTGGGCCAGCTGTTCGGAGGCGTCGAGGCGTTCGAGGACGCGCAACCCGACGACGGTCTGCTCGAGCTCGGCGTCGTCACCGCCGACAGCGCCCTGGAGTGGGCGCGGACGATCGCGCGCACCGCCGTGGGGTCGTCAGATGCATCCCCTTACGTCCGAGTCACGAAGGCCAAATCGGCCGAGATGAAGTTCGACCGCAAGGTGCTCTACGAAGTCGACGGTGGGGACCGCACGAAGGTCAAGAAGCTCGACGTCGAGATCGAGCCGTCCGCGATCGACGTCTGCGTCCCGAACGGCAGTCAGGAGAGCGAGGACAGCACATGAGTACGGCGGCGAAGGTCCCGGAGACCTGGGAGCTGACCGGGGACGATGCACGTCGAACGCTGGCCGAGACGGGGCGCGGCCGGCTCGTGAGGGACGCGTTCGTCCGGCTTCGTGCCGCCGACGGGTTCAGCCACGCTCGCTCGCTCGCCTTCCTCACCTCGCTCGTGCTCGTGCAAGGGCTGATCGCGCTGGTGGGGTTCACAACGGCGTTCGACCTCCGCTTGGGCCGTGAGATCGTGGCCGCAATCCAGAGCGCCGTTCCGGGGCCGGCGGGGCACCTTCTGACGGACGCCGTCGCGCAGGCTCACAAGGTCGGCGTGCACCACCGCTACCTGCCGCTTCTCCTCGGCCTCGTCGGCACGCTGATCACCGGGACGACCGCGATGGGCCAGATCGAGCGCGGCTTCAACCGGCTCTACGGTGTCGAACGTGACCGTCCCACCGCTCAGAAGTACGGGCGTGCGTTCGTCCTCGCGATCGGAGCCGGGAGCGGCCTCGCTCTGGCCTTCCTCGTGTTCGCCCTCGGGCGTCAGAGCGACACTGCGGACTCCCTTCTTCGCTCGACCTGGCCCTGGTTGCGCTGGCCGCTCGGCCTCGCGGTCGCCATGCTCGCGCTCGCCGCACTCCTGCGCTGGGCGCCTCGCAGGCACCAGCCGTCCTGGTCTTGGCTGATGTTCGGCGCGGTTGTGTCCCTCGCCGGCTGGGTCCTCGTCACGGTCGCGCTGAGCCTCGCGCTCAGCCTGAGCTCCTCGTTTGGAACGACCTACGGGCCGCTCGCCGGGATCGTGGCGCTGCAGCTGTGGACCTTCTTCTCTGCAATCGCCATCTTCTTCGGTGCGTCGGTCGCGGCGCAACTCGAGGCCATACGCGCGGGTCGTCCGCAACCGCGGGATAGCGCGACGAGCGAGCCCGTCGTCCGGCGGCGCGAGACGACGTCCTACGCGTCGTAGATCCGGCCTTGGAGAGAGCCGAGGAACCGGCGGTGCCGAACGGAGACGCCCGGGAGCTTCACGAGCCGGTGCGTCAGGTGCTGGTCGTCTCGTAGACGGTCGAGCTGCTCCTCCGAGATCGGCTCCCAGTAGCGGTCGACGATCTCGGCTGGGTCGCCCTGGATCTCCTCGATCGGCCGCTCGAGATGCTCGGACCAGAGGCGGAGCCGCGTGTCGCGGGCGAGCTCCTCGTCCTGCGCGACGACGTTGAGCTCGGAGTCGTTGAACAGCGAGTGCTCGTTGAGGTTCGCCGAGCCGACCGTGAGCCAGCGGTCGTCGACGATGGCGATCTTGGCGTGGACGTAGATGGGGTCGCGCAGCACGCCGGTGCGGGCGTAGATCGAGCAGGCGAGGAAGCGTGCGTTCTCGTCGTCTGCCTGGATGAGCGCCGCCACTTGGCCGCGTGAGACGTCGGCTCCGTCGTTCGCGTTGACGGGGAGCACCACGACGACGCGGAAGTCGTCGCGAGGCGGGTTGCGCAGCTTGTCGGCGAGGACCTCGACGATCTCGGGCGACCACAAGAACTGGTTCTCGATGTAGACGTAGCGCTCGGCCGAGCGAAATGCGCGGACGTACGACTCCAGCACGGAGAAGTCACCGTTCGGGAGGTCGCGCTCGTAGATGTTCTCCGGGATCGTCCTCACGATCTGGGCCTCGACGTCGCCTACAGCCTCGGGGACGGCGGCGGGAGGGAGTTCGTCGCCCGTCGACCCGTGCCAGCGCAGCCGGAAGTGCTCGGCGACGTCGGCAACGACAGGCCCCTCGAGCCGGGTTGCGATGTCGTGCCAGCCGAGCCCGCCGCGCGCCTTGTGCTCCGAGCTGTCGAAGGGATCGCCACCGTCGTAGGTGAGGTCGATCCCACCCACGAACGCGACGCGATCGTCGACGACGATCGTCTTCTCGTGGTGGCAGTGCATGTGGCGGACGCGCGAGTCGAGCTGGCAGTCGATCTTCGTGCCGCGGCAGAGGCGGCTGACCATCGCCCGGACGTCTCCGCGCGACGGCCTGAACACCGGGACGGGCGCACCGCTCCAGACGAGGACGCGGACGTCGATGCGCTCCGCGACCTCGGCGAGGAGGTTGCGCACGGTCACGGGATTCTCGGTGCGCGTGAGCGCGAGCTCGGGCGAGAAGTACCAACCGGTGAGGTGAACGTGCGAGTGCGCTCTCCCGAGCTCCTCGGCGACTCGCGGGAGGAAGGCCGCCCCGTCGACGAGCACCTCCACCGAGCTGCCACGTCGGGGTGAAAAGACTCCCTGCGCCCAGCCACCGGCCGGAGCGTCGAGAGCGTGGCCCCAGTCGGCCTTCCGCAGACGTCGCGCGTGGTGGGAGGCCACCGCACGGTCGATCGCGCCGCCGAAAGCGTGGCCCGCGGCCGCTCCCAGTCCGTGCCCGAAGCGTCGAGCGGCGGCGGGCTCCTTGGCGCTCGTCGCCGACACGCGCCGCTGGCTCAGATCGTCTCGGCGACGGCCTCGTCCGCGCCGATCCGCGGAACGACGACAGCGGCCACGCCGGCGGCGAGGACGAAGGCGTTCGGGAAGACGTTCGCCCACTGGAGCGGGTCGAGCACGTTCATCGAAACGGCGGCCCAGGCGATGAACGCGTAGCCGAGGGCGATGCTGGCAGCGCCGCTCGGCTGCACGGCGAGCATCGGCGCACGGTGACCCTTGTGCACGAACGCCGCGACGGCGGCGCCGAACGCGAAGGTGAGCGTCCCGACCACGCAGTCGAGCACGTAGTGGTTACCGGTGCCGACGATCACGAGGAACACGAACGCGGGGTAGACGAGCGTCGCCCAGGCTAGCCACGCGCGCGGGAAGAGCCAGATCGACGTCGCGGCCACGAAGACGGCGAACCCGAAGTGCTGGCTCGCGGCGGCCGCCGTCGAGTTGTGGAACAGGGCGCCGCCGGAGGTGAGCTCGGCCTGCGAGGGCGGCAGGCCGAGGCCGAGCCGGGGCAGCCAATGCGGCGGTGCCAGCGGGTAGAGCCCGATCACGAAGACCGCTGGGACGAACGAGGCGATGTACGTCGTTCGGATCGCCGGGTAGCGGTCCGGAGCGAGCAGGCGGACGGCGGCGATGAACCCGAACAGCACGGGAAGGTGGACGTTCGTGTACGCCCAGCGGAGCGCCTCCGGCGCGCTCGAGGTGGAGAGGAAGCCGATGATCTCCGACTCGACGTCGAGCGAGAGAACGTGCTCGAGCCGCAGCACGTCCTCGGCGTGCACGAGCGAGATCCCGACTTCGCCTTCGAGCGGGATCCGGACCGCCTGCCACGCAAGCATGACGAGCGCGACGAT
>DATAET010000052.1:0-7960 GCA_036257855.1 Gaiellaceae bacterium
GCGACGCCAGCGCCGTCCCGTTCCCCGACGCCTCCACGATGCGATCGGCGATCTCGCGGACCGGGAAGCCTTGGCCGGCGCGGCACTCGACGACGAACGGCGAGAGGACGAACGGCCGCGTCCACTCCTCCTGCGGCCAGAGCTCGACGACGACGGTGTCGGCTCCACGTATCGTCGCTTCCCGGACGAGCTCGACGTCGGCGGACGTCGGGTCGCCCGCGATCACGTGGACGAGGACCTCGAGGGTCGACGGGAGCGGCTCGCCTCCCACGGTCACCGCACCCGGGTCGGCTCCCGCCCCGAGCTCCTTCGCGAGCTGCTCTGCGAGGACACCGGTGACGACGACCGGGCCCACGCTCGGCGCGCGCTCGGAGCGCAACGCGAAGCCCAGGCCTTTCGCCTCGGCCGCCACTGCGAGGATGCCGACGCGCCTCACGGGCCTGCCCGGCCGAGCTCGCCTCGAGCGTGGATACTCTGCAGCACGCCGATCAGGATGAGGTTCGAGACCATCGACGATCCGCCGACCGTGACGAAGGGCAACGGTATGCCGGTCACGGGAGCGACGCCCATCGTCATCCCGACGTTGACGAACACCTGGAACAGGAAGGCGACGACGAGTGCGCCTGCGACCACGACGCCGTACAGGTCGCTCGCGCCCGTGACGACGCGCAGCCCACGCCACACGACGAGGAGGTAGAGGAGCAGGAGGATCGCGCAGCCGACGAAGCCATGCTGCTCGGCGAGCGAGGCGAACGCGAAGTCGGTCGCGTGCTCCGGGAGGTAGTCGAGCCGTGTCTGGCTCGCTCCCACGACGCCTCGGCCGGTGATGCCGCCCGAGCCGACCGCCGTGATCGACTGGCTGAGGTTGTAGGTGATCCCGCCCGGATCGGCGTCCGGGTCGAGTGTCAGGCGGGCGGTCTGGTACGGCTTCAGCACCTGGACGCCCGCCGAGGGAAGGAACCAGACCACCGAAGCGATCGCGAGGACGCCGACGGCCAGGAGCACGACGAGCTGCCGCCAGCGGACGCCGACGAAGAACAACACGGCGAAGAGCGCCGCGCCGTACACGAGCGCCGTTCCGAGGTCCGGCTGCATGAACACGAGCAGGATCGGCACCGAGCCCAGCCCGATCACGGAGAGGATCGTGCGCCACTTCGTCGTGGGCCCGACTCGCCCGACGACGAACCCAGCGAGCGCGAGCACGAACAGGACCTTCCCGAGCTCGGAGGGCTGGAACTGGATGACGCCCAGGTCGAGCCAGCGCTTCGACCCGCGAATCGTCTCGGCACCGACGAACACGACGAACACGAGCGCGAGCATCGCCCCGTACACGAGCTTCCAATGCCGGCGCCAGACGTCGACCGGCACGATCGCCGTGACGACCAGGCCGACGGCGCCCAACGCCGCCGCGAATCCCTGGCGCACGACGTAGTAGTTCTCGTCGCCGGGGACGTCGAAGCGGGTGATTCCCGAGACGACCCAGAGGCCGTAGCCGACGAGGCCCGCCGCGGCGACGAGGAGGATCCAGTCCAGGCCGCGCACGTACGCGAGCGCCGTGGCCTCCGAGCGCCCGGAGGCCGGGCGGAAGCGGGCGCGCTGCCCGACCTCGATCATGGAGACTCCTCCATCAGTCCACGTTCACCAGGGTCGCCGACGACGGGGATTCGACGCCGAAGTACCGCTCGAAGACCTTGAGCGCGGCGGGCGCGGCCGCGCTCGAGCCGTGACCCCCGTTCTCGATGAGTGCGCAGACGACGAGCCGCGCGGAGTCGGACGGCCCCCACCCGCACCACCAGGACTGGTCCTCGAGGTGGTCGCTCGGATACCCGGGGAGGGGGACGACCTTCTCCGCGGTGCCGGTCTTGCCGGAGATCGGAATCGGGTAGTTGGCGAAGACACCGGCGGACGTGCCGCTGCTCGAGTGCGTCGCCGCGAACAGGCCGTCGTCGACGGCCGTGAGCGCCGCGGGGTCGACGCCTGCCGAGCGCGGGGCCGTCGGGGCGAACTGACGCAGGACCACTCGCGGCGAGCCCTTCGTACCGGGCTGCTCGACGTCGGAGACGAGGTGCGGCGTCACGAGCTTCCCGCCGTTCGCCAGCATCGCGTAGAAGGCCGCCATCTGCAGCGGGGTCACGAGCAGGTCCTTCTGCCCAATCGCCAGCTGGATCGAGTCGCCCGGGTTCCAGGCGCGGTCCCAGTCGCTCTGGAACGTCTTCTTGCGCCACTCAGGGGTCGGCACGAGCCCGTCCGCCTCGCCCCCGATATCGAGCCCCGTGGCGGCTCCGAAGCCGAGCTTTCGTGCCCACTGCTGCATGCGGACCCGGCCGTCGGAGCCGGCTTCGTAGAAGCGGTTCCCGATCTCGTAAAAGTACGTGTCGCACGACTCGGCGAGCGCCTCGGGCAGCGTCATGGGGCGGTTCACGTACGGGTTCCAGTTCCGGAAGACCTGCTTGTCGAGGCCGTACGTCGCCGACGGCGTGCACTGGATCGAGTCGTACGCGGAGAACATGTGCTCCTGCATGCCCGCGAGCGCCGTCACCGGCTTCCACGTCGAGCCCGGCGGGTAGAGCCCTGCGGTCGCGCGGTTGAAGAGCGGGTTGCTCGCGTCGTCGTAGAGCGCAGCCAGCTTCTTCGGGTCCGTTCGACCGACGAAGAGCGACGGCTTGAACGTCGGCGCCGACGCCATGGCCAGCACCGACCCGTCGCGCGGATCGAGCGCGACGATCGCGCCGCCGTCGGACGCCCATTGGTGGTTCTCGTGGGCGAGCCCGATCCCGTACTGGAGCGCCTCCTCCGCCGCGCGCTGCAGTCGCATGTCGAGCGTCAGCCGGAGGGCGTAGCCGGGGCGTGCCTCCGCCCGGAGCTCGAGGGGCGACTGGGGACGGCCGAGCGAGTCGACCCGGATCTGCGCGAGCCCCGCTCTCCCGCGCAGATAGGCGTCGTAGGCGGCCTCGATCCCGGTCTTCCCGATCCGGTCGCCCGCCCGGTACCCGTCCTTGTGCAGACGCGCGAGCTCGTCCGGCGAGATCTCCCCCGTGTACCCGAGTGCCTGGGCAGCGAGGGCCCCATACGGGTACTCGCGGAGGTAGACCTGCGCGACCTCGACTCCGGGGAACTCGGCCTTGTGCTCGTAGAGGTAGTCGACCTGCTCCTCGCCGACGGAGGTCTTCACCACGATGGGCGTCAGTGGATCGAGCCGATGCTCGTCGACCTGCTTGGCGAGCTCCCGGGGCGAGACGTCGAGGACCGAGGCCAGGCGCCGCACGAGGTCGTACCGGCCTTGCTTCGGCATGTCGCCGACCCAGAGCTCCACAGCCGTGCCGGCCACGTTTGAGACGACCACCCTTCCGTAGCGGTCGAGGAGCGGTCCTCGTGGCGCCTCGACACGGATCAGACGGAGCTGGTTGCTCTGCGCGGCGTTGAGGTACTCGTTGCCGGAGAGCACCTGGAGCGACCAGAGCCGGAAGAAGAGGACGACGAACGCGACGAGTGCGACGCCTCCGAGGATCGCGACGCGGAGGGCGAGTTGCGGCGTGAGCCGATGCGGCTCGCGCACCCGCGGGTCCGGCGGGAGGAAGCGCCCCGACGGGGCGCGCCGTTCCTGGTAGGGCCCGGAGGTCACGCCAAGACCTCGACCTCGGCCGCCGGCTCGAGCCGGAGCTCCTCGCCGACGATCGCGCGCACGAGACGGTGCACCGGCAGGGCGAGGACGAGATTCATCACGAACGCCGGGAGGAGCGCCGTGACGAGCGCGGTTCGCGCAACCACGTCGTCTCCGAGCAGGTAGTGGAGGACGTACCCGAACGCGACCGCGAGGACCGTGATCGACCCGACGGCGAGGATCGGCGCGAAGCGTCGGTTGCGACCCGTCGTCTCCCCGTAGCGCCCAGCCCAGAAACCGGCAAGCGTCAGGACGAGCGAAGTCACGCCGAGCGTCCCGAGCGTCACCACGTCGACGACGAGCCCGCCGAGGAAGCCGAGGAGCGCCCCGGCGGACGACCCACGCAGGAGGCCCAGCGCCACGACGACCACGAGCAGGAGGTCGGGTGTCCCGCCTCCCACGACGAACGACGACACGATGACGACCTGCAGGAGTGCGGCCACGAAGACTACGGCGAGCGCTCGCAGCCAGCCGGTGGCGGTCATCGAGCGCGGTCCATCGGGACGAGGACGAGGACGGCATCGAGCGAGCCGAAGTCGACGTACGGGTCTATCTGCACCTGCTGGAAGAGGTCGGTATCCGTCTGCCCGACGCTCGTGACCCGGCCGATGGGGATCCCCTTCGGGTACAGCGAGCTCAGCGAGCCCGCTCGCCAGCCCGCGGTCACGATCTCGTTGCCGACGCGCACCACGTCCTGCTTACGCACGCGGTCGAGGACGAGCGTCTCGCGCGTCCCGCGCGCATGTCGCACGATGCCCGTCGCGCCAGTCCGCAGATCGATCGCCGACGCGGCGGCTTCCTCGTCGGTGAGGAGCTGTACGCGCGCGGTGTCCGGAGTCACCCTCGTGACGAGTCCCACGAGGCCATCGGCGTCGACGACCGGGTCGTTCACGCGGACGCCGGAGTCGGACCCGGCCGCGATGACGATCGACTGCGTGAACGCGCCTGCCGGACGTCCGATGACCTCCGCCGTGACCGAGTCGAAGTCGGCCGGGAACCGCGGGCCGTCGAGGTAGCCGAGAAGCCGTCGCAGGTAGACGTTCTCCTGGAGCGCGAACTGGCTCTGGATCGAGCGCTGGCGCAGGTCCCGTACCTCCGCGCGCAGGTCCCTCGCCTCCTGGCGCGCGGCGAGGAGGCTGTCCGCCCAGCCGTAGGCGTCACGGAAGGGCTGAGCGACCCGCTCGAGCCCCACCGCGAAGGGCCGGAGCGCCGTCGCACCCGCCGATTCGGCTCCGCCGAGCGGGCCGCTCTCGTCCGAGCGGAACGAGAGCGAGATGAGCACGAGCGACGCGACGATCAGGATTCCGACGACGAGTCGTCGCCGAAGCGCACCCCCGCGAGAAGGCACCGTCGAGGGGATGCGCCGGACTGTCAGGCCCAGCGCCGCCGATCGCGCGCTGCGCTGCCGGGACATGGCGAGCCAGTGTAGCCATGCTCAAGACCGGATTCCGCTCGCGCGGAACCTAAACGCGCAGCAGCCCGTTGCGCTTGGCGACGCGGCTTCGGCTCGTGCGGTGGATGACCTCGAACTCCTCGAGGCTGCGCCCCGAACCGACGGCGACGCAGGTCAGCGGGCTCTCCGCGAGGTGCACCGGGATCTGGGTCTCATGACGGACGCGCTCGTCGAGGCCCTGGAGAAGCGCGCCTCCGCCGGCGAGGACGATTCCCCGGTCCATGATGTCCGCGGCGAGCTCGGGCGGCGTCTTGTCGAGCGTCGACTTCATCGCGTCGATGATCATCGTCACCGGTTCGTCGAGCGCCCGCCGGACCTCCTCGGACGAGATGATCACGGTCTTCGGCAACCCCGTGAGCATGTCGCGACCGCGCACCTCCGCCTGCAGCTCCTCGCGCAGGCGGTACGCCGAGCCGATCTCGAGCTTGATCTCCTCCGCCGTCTGCTGGCCGACGAGGAGCTTGTACTCCTTCTTGATGTGGTTGACGATCGCCTCGTCCATCTCGTCGCCGCCGACCCGCATGCTCTGGGAGACGACGATGCCGCCGAGCGAGATGACCGCGACCTCGCTCGTACCGCCGCCGATGTCGACGATCATGTTCCCGGTCGGCTCGGCGACGGGCAGTCCGGCGCCGATGGCCGCAGCCATCGGCTCCTCGATGAGGTAGGCCTGTCGCGCACCCGCCGAGAGGGTCGCCTCCTCGACGGCCCGCTTCTCGACGCCGGTCACGCCCGAGGGGACGCAGACGACGACGCGAGGATGCGCGAAGCGGTTCTGGTGGACCTTCTGGATGAAATGGCGGAGCATCTGCTCGGTCACGTCGAAGTCCGCGATCACGCCGTCCTTCAGCGGGCGAATCGCGGAGATCGTCCCCGGCGTGCGGCCCAGCATCCGCTTCGCCTCTACTCCGACCGCGTGCACCTCGCCCGTGCGCTGATCGATGGCGACGACGGACGGCTCGGAGAGCACGATGCCGCGCCCGCGGACGTAGACGAGGGTGTTGGCGGTGCCGAGGTCAACGGCCATGTCGCGGCCGCCGAACCCGGTCATTGACTTGAGCCAGCTCACGAGGAACAGCGAGTCTACCTGCGGGTTTGCAGCAGCTTTGAGGCGTGTTGCTCGAGGATCGAGACGAGCAGTGCGCCGGGCAACCCCACCACGTTGAGGTAGTCGCCGTCGATCCGCTCGACGAGCCGTCCTCCGAGCCCCTGGATCGCGTATGCGCCGGCACGACCCTCCCACTCCGCGCTGTCCGCGTAGTCGGCGACCGTTGCCCGCGAGAGCACGCGAAACGTCACGTCCGTGCGCTCGTGTGCGACCACGTCAGCGCCCGCACCGAGGAGGCACAGACCCGACACGACCGCGTGCGTTCGGCCGGAGAAAGCCCGCAGCATGCGCTCGGCGTCCTCGCGGTCGGCGGGCTTGGCGTAGACGCGCCCGTCGAGGACGACGGTCGTGTCGACGCCGAGCGTGACGCGTCCGTCTGCGTGTACCGAGCGGGCCTTGCCCTCCGCGTGACGGCGGACGAGCTCGGCCGGATCGGCGTCGGGCGGATCGTCCTCGACGTACGAGGGCGCGACGGCCTCGAACGCGATCCCGAGCTGGTCGAGGATCGCGCGCCGCTGCGGCGAGGTCGAGGCGAGCGTCAGCCGGTCTTGCGTGCCGCCCAAATCTCCTCGGCAGGCCACTTCCGCGCCCAGTCGGCCGTGACGTCGTCGTAGTAGGCGTGCGTCTCCGCGTCGGCCGGCGCTTGCAACTCCACGAGCCGCTCGATCTCGAAGTCGTTCGCCCGCAGCAGATCGATCAGGTCGCCGTGAGGAAGGTGGTACTCGACGGCGCCCTCATTGTCGGGCCAGTCGAACCGGTACATCCCGAACTGGGGGCGCTGGAGCCGATCCTCCGCTTGTCCGACGTCGGGGAAGCACAACATGGCGAGCGTGGAGTTGCGGAGGAAGACGAGCCGACCCCCGGGCCGCACGAGGCGAGCGGCCTCGGGGATCCACCTGTATGGATCCGCCCAGATCGAAGCGCCGTACTCGGAGTGGACGAGGTCGAACGAGGCATCCGGCAGCGGCACGTCCTCGGCGAACGCCTCGACCAGCGGAAACTCGAGCTCGAACTCGGCCTGCATGCGCCGGGCGGTCTCGAGCTGCGCGGGCGTGGGATCGACCCCGACGACGCTCGCTCCCATGCGGGCAAGTCGGGCAGAGCAGTAGGCCGTGCCACAGCCGAGCTCGACGGCGTCGAGTCCCGACACATCTCCGAGCACGCGAGCCTCCGACTCGGGCACGCCCCAGACCCCCCAGGAGAACTCCTCCTTCGTCCACGCGCGGCGAGCGTCGGCGTCCGTGAAGTCGGAGTTGATCTTCGACCAGAGCTCGACGTTCTTCTCAGACAAGACCGTCGGGGAAGAACAGGGCGAGCTCGCGGCGCGCGCTCGCCTTCGAGTCCGAGCCGTGGACGATGTTCTCGGAGAGCTCGAGCGCGAGGTCGCCGCGGATCGTGCCCGGGGCGGAGTCGAGCGGGTTCGTCGCTCCCATCATCGTCCGCACGACCGAGATCGCGGACTCGCCGCGGACGGCGACCGCGAGGACCGGCCCGGATGTGATGAAGGTGACGAGATCGCCGAAGAACGGCTTGCCCTTGTGCTCGGCGTAGTGCTGCTGCGCGAGGGAGCGCGGGATCTTCAGCAGCCGCGCGCCGCGGAGCTCGAACCCGCGGCGCTCGAGGACGTGACGAGCAGACTTCCACGCGCGACCGACTAGACTCGGCGGCCGCATGGCCCGCGAAACGACGCTCGTCCTCGTCAAGCCCGACGGCATGCGCCGCGGTCTGGCGGGCGAAA
>DATAET010000053.1:0-4465 GCA_036257855.1 Gaiellaceae bacterium
GAGCTCGCCCGCATCAGCGGGCGCGCGGCCACGCCCGGCGCTCTCACGCCGGCGGAGGAGCGGGTCGCTGCGCTCGTCGCCGAGGGCAAGACCAACCGCGAGGTGGCCGCGGCGCTGTTCCTCTCCGACCGGACCGTCGAAGGGCACCTCACGCACGTGTTCGGCAAGCTCGGCATCAAGCATCGCTCCGAAGTAGGGCCTGCCCTGGCCGCCCGTCAAACATCGGGGGTCGGCGCTCCAAATACGGGGGACTCGCCCGTTTCGGCAGGGCCTTCCGCTCCCTAGCCTCGGGACAGGTGGTTACGAGGGCCACCAGGAGCAGAAGGAGAAGGAGCGATGACCCGCACGATCTCTCTCATCATCGGAATCGCCGTCACGGCGCTCGTCGTCGCCGTGCCGACGGCGTTCGGCGAGGGCAGGCTCGCCGGCTCGAACGGACAGGACAGCGTGAAGTACTTCTACGCGAACGAGCGGGCGACGCTGGCGTCGAGCCAGGTCGGCCCGGTCGTCAGCAGGCCGGACTCCCACGAGCTCGTCCAGAGCAACGGCACGCTCGTCAGCCGGCCCGACTCGCACGAGATCGTCCAGCCGTTCACCTACATGGATGCGGCGGAGCGCGCAGCCCGCATCTCGTCCGCCCCGGGACGCGACGTCGTGCTCCTCTCGGGCGACGATCACATCACGTTCCAGCCGGCCGACACGTCCACGCCGGTCGCGAGTTCCGGACGCGACGTCGACTGGCCGCAGGTCGGGATCGGGTTCGGGATCGGGATCGCTCTCGCACTCGGGCTGCTCCTGGCCCTGAGGGCGACGCGGCAGAGGCCTCTCGCCCACTGACGGGGCTCCTCGAAGCCCGGTAGCGCCGAGACCGCCCGCGAGGGCGGTCTCGGCTTGTGCGGCGGTTTACTTTCGCCTCGTGGGAGAGCTGAAGCCGTACCGCAAGAGCGTCTCGCGCCGGGCGCTGAACGCCGTCGTGCGGCCGCTCGCGCGCCTCGGCCTCACCGGCCCGCGCACGCATCTCCTGACCGTGCCGGGTCGATCCACCGGGAAGCTCTGGTCGACCCCGGTCTCGATCGTCCGGCGCGGCGACGAGCGCTGGCTCGTCGCCCCGTACGGAGATCGCAACTGGGTGAAGAACGCGCGCGCCGCGGGCTGGGTCGAGCTGCGTCGGGGGCGTCGTCGGGAGCGTCTCGTCGCTCGTGAGCTCGAGCCGCAGCAGGCGGTCCCGGTCCTCCGCGAGTACTACCGACAAGGTCGCGTGACCCGGCCCTTCTTCGGCGTCTCGCTCGCCTCGACCGACGGAGAGTGGCTGGCCGAGGCATCACTCCATCCGGTCTTCCGCCTGTCCCGCCCGACGTCGTAGGATCGGGCACGGACCATGTCCTCCGTCGACACGTCCGGGGTCCTCCTCGTCGCCGCCACCGAGATCGAGCTGTGCGAGTACGACGGGCTCGTCTGTGGCATCGGGCCGGTCGAGGCGGCGACCGCGACCGCTCGCGAGCTCGCCCTCCGTCCGCCGAAGAGGGTCCTCCACGTCGGCGTGGCCGGTGCACGAGGCATCACGCCAGGCGGTCTCGTGATCGGGAGCGAGTCGGTGTACGAGGACATCTCTGCGGAGATCCCGGTGATCGATCGGGTCGAGCCGGACATGCAGCTGCTCGAGGTGGTGCGCGAGGCGTTGCCCGAGGCCCTTGTCCTCCCCATCGGGACGAGCGCAGCAGTAGGGGGATCGATATCGCCGGCCGACTACACGCTCCGCGTCGAGGCGATGGAGGGGTTCGCGGTGCTTCGCGCCTGCGCGCGTGCGGGGATCCCTGCGCTCGAGCTCCGGGCGATCTCGAACGAGCTCGCGGAGGGCGACCGCTCGCGCTGGCGGATCGGGCGGGCGCTCGACGCGCTCGCCGAAGCGCTTCCGAGGCTCCTCACGGCAGTCGCTGAGTAGCCTCCGGCGATGGCGCGGGCAGCGAAGCGGCCGGAGCGTCCTCTGCCGCCCCCGCTGCCCCCGGCGGAGCGGACGGTCGGTCAGCTCGTCGCCGAGTCGATCCGCCTCTACGGGCGCCGGTTCCTTCGCGCGTTGCCGCTCGGGGTCGTCGTCGCCGCCATCAACCAGCTGACCACCGGAGAGGAGCGCTCCACGGTCACCGCCGTGCTCGTCGTGACCGCCCCCGTCTTCTCGGCCGCCTACGCGTACGCAGCCCGGCTCGTCCTCGATCGGAGCGCCACGCTCGGGACGTGGGTGGTCGCGATCGTCGTCGGCTCGCTCGTGTTCGTTCCGGCCGCGCTCCTCTTCCCGTGGTTCGCGCTCGCCGCGGTGGCCTGGCTCGCGCTGCTCGGGCTCGCGGTCCCGGCGGCGATCGCCGAGGGCGCGACGGTCACGCAGTCGCTGAGGCGCGGCCTCGAGCTCGGGCGCGCCGACTACGTGCATGCGGCGGGCTCGCTCGCGACGCTCGTCGTCCTCTTCTTCCTCACTCGCCTTGGCCTCGCGCTCCTGCTCCAGTCGCAGGCGGACAACACCGTGCGCACCGCGATCTTCCTCTCGGACGCCGTCCTCGCCCCGCTTCTCTTCATCGGCGGGGCGATCCTCTACGTCGACCAGGACGCTCGGTTACGCTCGCGCCGCGAACACGCGACGGAAAGGGAGTGAGATGCCGACCTACCTCATGCTGACGACGCTGACGGAGAAGGGTGTCCAGACCCTCCACGCGAATCCCGCACGCCTCGCAGAGGTGAACCGGGACGTCGAGGAGATGGGTGCGAAGGTGCTCCACCAGTGGGCTTCGCTCGGCGCCTACGACTTCGTGAACATCGTCGAGGCGCCCGACGACCTGACGATCGCGAAGGTCTCGCTCGCGCTTGGCGCCCGTGGGAGCTCGAAGCTCGAGTCGCTCCCGCTCATCCCGGTCGACGCCTTCCTCTCGAGTTTCGAGTAGTTACAGCGCGAGGAAGCCGGCCTCGCGCGGCGTCACCGTGAGCGGGCTCGTCGGGAGGCCGGCCCGAGGGTCGAGGTTGTACTCGCGCGGGGCCACGTCGTTCGGCGTCGAGGGGTGGTTCAGCGCGGCGAGGAGCTGGATCTGGCCCCGCCCCGGCCCGAGCTCCCACTGGCCGCCGCCGTACGCGCCGACGCCCTTCGCCTCGCAGTAGTCGTAGGCGGCGAAGAGGCGTTCCACGGACCCGAACCGAGACGGCTTCACGTTTACCGTCCGCGGCGGCCATGGCAACGCCTCGATGTCCTCCACCGAGTGGATGACGGCGTCCCAGGTCACGCGATCGCGATGCGGCTCCAGGACGGCTCTGGTCTCGTCGGTGAGCCCGGGATCCTCGAGCCACGCGGAGGGCAGGCCCTCCGCGACACGCCTGTAGAGCACCGGATCCGGCGGCGTGTCGACCACCGTGCCGCGGTACTGCCCCTTGAAGTCGACGGAGTCCACGGCGCCGGTCGCCGCGAGCTCCTCGACGAGCTCGTCGGTCCACGCGGGGTTCGCGTCGAGCTTGAACCGGAGTGTGGGGTAGAGGGCGAGCCACGCATGCAGTCGCTCGGTCGAGGGTGGATCGCCGAGTCCTCCGGAGACGACGAACGAGACCGGTTGAGGCTGGCGTCCGATCGCCTCCCCGAGCGAACGTCCCGCCTGGCGGAGGGCGAGATCGAGGGCGGCGCTCTCGTAGGCCCAGCGACGGTAGTCGTGGTACGCGTGCTGTGCAGGCTCGCCTTCGAAGAACGGAAGCGTCGCGAGGTGGCCGGAGAAGGACTCGAGCGTCCACGACCCGGCGAGAGGGAGGTCCGGCCCGCGCTCCTGGACGCGGTCGTGCTCCTCCGCGTGGTAGGTGACGTCCTCCCCGATCCCCTCCTCGCCCGATCCGCGGAGGCGGACGATCGTCGTCTTGCGGAGGAAGTCCGGTCGCGCCTGCAGCTCCAGCAGGTCGAGCGCGTACCCGTCGAGCTCGAGTGGAAGCTCCCGGACGGCGTCGTAGAGGCTCACAGGGCGGCGAACGCTACCGAGACCTCGGCTGCGAGCCGCGCATTCGCCGCGACGAGGGCACGGTTCACCTCGCGCGTGCGGCCGCCGGAACGCTCGTGCAGGAACGCCAGGACGAACGGCGTCAGCGCCTGGCCGGAGACACCCGCGCGAGCCGCCTCGGCGACCGCCTCCTCGATCAGATCGTCGACGTCGAGGCTCTCGGGCGGAGGGTTCGCGAGGACGAGCCCGCACCCACCGAGCTCCCAGTGGGCGCTAGCCGTCCGCGCGGCCGAGGCGACGTTGTCGACCCGCTGGGGAACCGGCGGGCCACCGCTCGCCGAGTAGAAGAGCGGCAGCGTGGCGGTCCCGAAGCCGAGGACGGGGACCCCGAGGGTCTCCAGGTACTCCATCGTCGCCGGCACGTCGAGCAGCGACTTCGCCCCCGAGCAGGCGACGAGGACAGGTGACGACACGAGGGCGACGAGGTCGGCCGAGACGTCCGGCGGCGA
>DATAET010000054.1:0-16306 GCA_036257855.1 Gaiellaceae bacterium
CGTCCGCCAGTAGCGCCCGTTTCGGTACTTGCCCCAGCCGCCGGCGTAGTCCCAGCGGAAGCGCACCTGCGCGACCTCTGCCGAGGGAGCGCGCGCGTTGACGGCGCCCCACGCGAGAACGTGCCGCAGGCGCCCGTTGGCGCGGCGATATGTGAGGAGCGCCTCCCCCTTCGCGTTCACCTTCAACGAGAGGAGCGTGACGTTCGGGTCCTGCACGAGCTCGCTCGCGCCCGCCGGCGACACGACAGCAAGCCATGCGAGCACGGCGAGAAACGGGGCTGCACGACGAAGCCGCATCGATCTTTCAGATCGGACTCGGGCGGGCGTCCCCCGCCACTTAGACGAGGGAGCCTACTCCCACTCGATGGTGGCGGGAGGCTTGGAGGAGACGTCGTAGACGACCCGGTTGACGCCCGGAATCTCGTTGATGACCCTGCTCGAGATCGTCTCGAGGACCTCGTACGGAAGCCGCGCCCAATCGGCGGTCATCGCGTCCTCGGAGGTCACCGCGCGGATCACGATGGGGTAGGCATACGTGCGCTCGTCACCCTGCACGCCGACGGAGCGGATGGCGGGGAGCACGGCGAAGCTCTGCCACAACTCGCGGTAGAGGTCGGCGCGGCGGATCTCCTCGAGGAGGATCGCGTCCGCACGTCGGAGGACCGAGAGCCGCTCCTCGGTGACCTCCCCGATGATGCGAATCGCGAGCCCAGGCCCGGGGAACGGCTGCCGCCAGACCATGCGCTCGGGAAGGCCGAGCTCCTCCCCTACGCGGCGCACCTCGTCCTTGAACAGGAGCCGAAGCGGCTCTACGAGCTTCATGCGCATGTCCGCCGGAAGCCCGCCGACGTTGTGGTGGGACTTGATGAGAGCCGCGACGCCGTCGTCGGTGCCGCCCGACTCGATCACGTCGGAGTACAGCGTTCCCTGCACGAGGAAGCGGAGGTCGCCCAGCTTCCGCGCCTCCTCCTCGAAGACGCGGATGAACTCTTCGCCCACGATCTTCCGCTTCTCCTCCGGGTCGGACACGCCCGCTAGACGCGTGAGGAACCGCTTCTGCGCCTGGATGTGGACGAGCGGGACGTGGAAGTGGCCGTCGAACGTCTCGACGACCTGGTCCGCCTCGCTCTCGCGCAGGAGCCCGTGGTCGACGAAGACGCACGTGAGCTGGTCCCCGACGGCCTTGTGCACGAGGAGCGCCGCGACCGCCGAGTCGACCCCGCCCGATAGTGCGCAGAGGACGCGCTCACGGCCGACGGTCTCACGTATACGTGCGACCTGCTCCTCGATGACGGCGGCGGGCGTCCAGGTAGGCGGTGCCCCGGCGACCTCGAAGAGGAAGTTCTTGAGGATCTCCTGGCCGTGTGGCGTGTGGACGACCTCGGGATGGAACTGGACGCCGTACAGCCGCCGCTCACGGTCCTCGAACGCGGCGATCGGAGTCGACTGTGACGACGCGGTGACGACAGCGCCGCTCGGCGGAGCGGTGACCGAGTCGCGGTGGCTCATCCACACGGTCTGGTCGGCCGGGAGATCGTGGAAGAGCTCGGACTCGCCCGCCTCGAGCTCGGACTTCCCGAACTCCGACGCTCCGGTGCGCTCGACGGCACCGCCGAGGTCGCGGGCCATGAGCTGCATGCCGTAGCAGATGCCGAGCGTCGGGACCCCGAGGGAGAAGATCTCGGTGTCGAGCTCGGGGGCGCCGTCGGCGTAGACGGATGCGGGGCCACCGGAGAGGATCAGCGCCGCAGGGCTCCGAGCTGCGATCTCCTTCGCTGTCAAGCGGTGGCCGACGAGCTCCGAGTAGACACGCGCCTCCCGCACCCTCCGCGCGATGAGCTGGCTGTACTGCCCGCCGAGATCGACGACGAGCACGGGGCGCTCCTCCGGCGATGCCTCTGGAGTCGTGAGCGCGACGACCTCGCCCATCAGCGCCGGTAGTTCGGTGCGTCCTTCGTGATCGTGACGCCGTGCGGATGGCTCTCCTGCAGGCCCGCCGGCGTGATCCTCGTGAACCGCGTCGCCGTCTTCATGTCCTCGATCGTCGGCGCGCCGCAGTACCCCATCGATTGGCGCAACCCCCCGACGACCTGGTGGACGATCGGGGCGAGCGGGCCCTTGTACGGGACGCGACCCTCGATGCCCTCGGGAACGAGCTTGTCGACGTCCTCGACATCGCCCTGGAAGTAGCGGTCCTTCGAGAACGAGCGCGCCTTCATCGCGCCAAGGGAGCCCATGCCGCGGTACTCCTTGAAGCGCTCGCCCTGGGCGACGATGACCTCGCCAGGCGCCTCGTCCGTGCCCGCGAGCATCGAGCCGAGCATGACGACGTCCGCGCCGGCGGCGATCGCCTTCGCGATGTCGCCCGAGTTGCGTACGCCACCGTCCGCAATCACAGGCACGTCCTGGCCCGCGAGCGCCTGGGCGGCGTCGTACACGGCGGTGATCTGCGGTACGCCGACGCCCGCGACGATTCGGGTCGTGCAGATTGATCCGGGGCCCTGCCCGACCTTCACGGCATCCGCCCCCGCGTCGGCCAGCGCACGTGCGCCGTCTCCGCTCGAGATGTTCCCGGCGATCAGCTCGATGTCGTGCGAGGAGCGGATCCTCCGCACCACGTCGAGGACGCCGTGGGAGTGCCCGTGTGCGGTATCCACGACGAGGACGTCCACCTCCGCGTCGACGAGCGCCGCCGCCCGCTCGAGCGCGTCGGGTCCGACCCCGACGGCCGCGCCGACCCGAAGCCGTCCCTGATCGTCCTTCGTGGCGTCCGGATACTTGATGCGCTTCGAGATGTCCTTGACGGTGATCAGCCCCTTCAGGCGCCCGTCTGCATCCACCACGGGCAGCTTCTCGATCTTGTTGCGGTGGAGGATCGCCTCCGCCTCCCCGAGCGTGGTGCCGACCGGAGCCGTGACGAGGTTGCGCGCGGTCATGAGCGCGGAGACGGGCTGCGCGGTGTCAGTCTCGAAGCGGAGGTCGCGGTTCGTGAGGATGCCGACGAGGACGCCCTCGTCGTCCGTGATCGGGACGCCGGAGATGCGGTAGCGCTCCATGAGCTCGAGCGCCTCCGCGACCGTGTTGGTCGGCGCGAGCGTCACGGGCTCGACGATCATCCCGGACTCGGACCGCTTCACCTTGTCCACCTCGGCGACCTGGTCCTCGATCGAGAGGTTGCGGTGGACGATGCCCAGCCCGCCCTCGCGGGCCAGCGCGATCGCGAGACGAGCCTCACTCACGGTGTCCATCGCCGCAGAGACCAGCGGGATGTTGAGCGCGATCGACGGCGTGAGTCGCGTCACCGTCGATACGTCGTTCGGCAGGACGCGCGACTCCGCCGGCACGAGCAGGACGTCGTCGAAGGTGAGGCCTTCCTTCCCGAACTTCCGCTCGAACGCGAGGAGGCGCTCGATCTCCTCCCGCCGGAACTCGGTCTCCATGGGAGGACGTTACCAGCGGCCCTCGACGGCGATCAGCCGAGGCCGAAGGAGCTCAAGTACGCCCTGAACTGCGCAGCACCGGCGGCGTCGCCCTTCGCCTCGAACATCTCGAAGGCCTCCGCCGCCGTCCGCGCCGCATCGTCATGTCGGCCCGCGCGGGCCAGAGCTTCTGCGCGGAAGATCCGACTGTTCGTGCGCGGGAAGTGGAAGTCGGCCGTGTCCGCGAGGGCGACTGCGCTGAGCGTCAGCCTGTTCGCCTCCGTGTGGTCGCCGCGTCTTGCGTGCAGCATTCCCGTCACCATGTCGAGCCACACGAAGTTCGAGAGATCATCGGCGCCCGTGGTCTCGCGAGCCTCGTCGCACAGCTCCTCGATTTCCGCGTCCTCGGCGCCCTGGCGATAGAGACACTCCGCAAGCACGGCAGCAACCGTCGGATAGTAGGAGCTGTCGCCGATCGCACCGAGGACCTCGAGACCTTCACGAAGAACGCGCTCCTCGGCGGCGAAGTCTCCCGCCCGGAACTCGACCTCGGCATCGCCGAGAGTCATCCCGCCTGAGCTCTGGAGGAGGCCCGCCTCGAGATAGGCCTGACGGGCTCCGCGGACGAGCAGCTCGCGCGCTTGCGCGATCGCGCCCTTCATCGCGTACAGGCGACTCAGGACAGAGGCCTGTGACGCTTCCTCCAGCAGGCCGTACTCGCCTGCGCCGAGAGCCTCGATCCGCTCGATTGCCTCGTCGACCGGCGTCGGACCCTGGTAGTAGCTACCACGCAGCCTGGCCCGCATGCTCGCGGCCGGCCGTGAGCGCTCGGCACCCGCGCGGTGGAAGTGCTCGAGTGCGTGCTCGCAGGCTTGAGCGGCCTCGTTGGCACGTATGAGGAACCAGGCCTCCCAGGCGACGCTCGACCAGTAGAGCGCGAGGCCGTAGTCGTCTCCCGTCGACTCGAAGACGGCGCGAGCCTCGTTCCTCCACGCCTCGCGCTGATCGGACGGCATCTCGTGCTCTCCGAAGAGCGCCCAGGTGGCCATGGTCACCGTCGCGCGAGCACGTGTCGCCGGGTCGGCGGCCTGCGCCGCCTCCGACAGCATCCTCCACGTGTCCTCCTCTTCGCCCACCTCGAAGAGGGCGTCGGCGAACGCCGGAGCGAGCGCCAGCCGGGCCTCGTCGCCGTCAGGCAGCAGCGTCGTTGCCCGAGCGAACAAGGAGCGACCGGCGTTGAAGTCGCCGCGCTCGAGCGCACCCTGCCCAGCAGCCGCAAGATGCGCCGAGGCGCGACGCGCGAGCCCGTCGAGCGCCGGGTCGGAGCCGTTCAGCTCGGCCCGATAGCGCTGGGCTTGCTCGAGGTGGTAGCCGACGATCTCGTCGCGCTCGATGAGATCGTGCGTCGACAGCCAGTCGGCGAAGCGCTCGTGCAGCTCCGCCCGCGTCGCCTTCGGAAGCGACTCGTAGGCGGCGTCGCGGATCAGCAGATGGCGGAAACGGAAGCCCTCGTCCTCCGGAAATGTCGGCGAGGTCGACCGGATGAGCTCCTTGCGAACGAGCGTCTGCAGGTGCGACTCGACTGCCGAACGCACCGGATCGGGAGAGAGCAGGGCGACGGAGCCGCGATGGAACACCTCGCCTTCGACAGCACCGCGCTCCATCACGACCCGGACGTCGCCCTCGAGCGAGTCGATGCGCGCCTGCAGAAGGGCGTGAATCGTGGGAGGGACGGCGATCTCGCCGTCGCCGCCGTGCTCGCGCACCATTGCCAGCATCTCCTCGACGTAGAGCGGGTTGCCGGCGGACGACGCGGTGATGCGCGCGCGGAGAGCGTCGTCCAGCGGCCCCTCGACGAGGTGCTCGATGAGCACGATGCAATCCTCGGCTCCGAGCGGCTCGAGGAGGAGCGAGGTCGCGTTCAGCTTGCCGCCGCCCCAGTCGGGCCGAACGTCGAGAAGCTCCGTGCGCGCGACGCAGAGGAGGAAGATCGGAACGTCGCGCGACAGGTCGGCCACGTGCTCGACGAGATCGATGAAGACGGGCTCCGCCCACTGCAGGTCGTCGATCACGACGACCTGAGGGCGGTCGACAGCGCGTGACTCGAGAAGACGGCGGAACGCGAGCTGCGTCTCGGCCGGCGAGCTACCGATGACGGACTCGGGATCGCTGCCGATCGCGATGAGGATCTCGACGAGGGGCCAGTAGGTGATCCCCTCGCCGTAGGGGAGACAGCGACCCCGGTGCACGTCGGCCGAGTCGCCGACGCGCTCGAGGACGTCGGCCACGAGTCGCGACTTCCCAATCCCGGCCGGGCCGAGAAGCGTGAAGAGCCGGCACGTGCTGTCGGCGACAGCGTCCTCGTAGTCGCGCCAGAGGCGGCGTCTTTCGCGCTCGCGCCCGACGAGTGGGGTCTCGAGGTGACGCGCCAACGGAGCAGCGTCGGTCAGGACCTCGAGGAGCCGATATGCCTCCACCGGCGCCGACTTGCCCTTGAGCGCCGGCGGCTCGACCGCCTCGACCCGCACGGCGTCGCGGACGAGGAGCCTCGTCTGCGCCCCGATCAGCGCCTCGCCCGACGCGGCGGCCTGCTCGAGCCGAGCAGCGACGTTCACCGCGTCCCCCGTGACGAGCGTCTCTGCCTCGCCGCCGACGACGACCTCGCCGGTGTTCACGCCGATGCGCGCCTCGAGCCCGTGCTCGACTATCGCAACTCGCATCTCGGAGGCGGCACGAACCGCGCGGAGCGCATCGTCCTCGTGGGAGGCCGGAATCCCGAAGACGGCCATGACCGCATCCCCGACGAACTTCTCGACGACGCCGCCGTGCCGCTCGACGATCGAGCGCAGATCCTCGAAGTAGCCACGCATGCGGGCGCGGAGGGCCTCCGGATCCGTCGACTCGCCGAGCGCCGTCGAGCCGACGACGTCGCAGAACAGGACCGTAACGACCTTGCGCTGCTCGCGCATGCGCGGAGTCTAGGAGCGGACGGGCTGCAGCTCGGCGAGCTCGACGTCGGCCGCCATCGTCGCCGCGAGCGCGGGATCGAAGCGCCCTGCTCCGACCTCGCGGACCGACGCAGCGCCCGCGGCCACGCCGAGTCGTATCGCATAGTCGGGCGATCGCTCCTCCACGACGGCGGCGAGGTACTGCGCCAGGAGCACGTCTCCCGAGCCGACACCCGAGAGCGGCTCGACGTGAGGCGCGAACGCCCGGATCCGCTTTGTCTTCCGCCCCGCGCGGACGAGTGCGAAGCACCCGTTCTCGAGCGTAATGAGCACGTTGCGAGCGCCCATCTCGGCGATGGCGTCGAGCGCCATGATGAAGTCGTCGTCGTCCTCGAGCTCCTGGCCGACGAGCTGCTCCGCCTCGCGCTGGTTCGGGGAGACGAGGAAGGGCCCGGCCTCGACGCCGAGGCGCAGGGGCTCGCCCTCGCTGTCGAGCACGACGCGAACGTCCCGCCGGGAGAGGTCCCGGACGGCCTCCGCGTAGAACGTCGTGGGCACCTTCCTCGGCAGTGAGCCCGACAGCACGACGAAGTCGGCACCGCGGCACAGGTAGTGGAGCTTCTCCACGAGCGTCTCGAGCTCGGCCGCGGCCACTTCCGGGCCCCACTCGTTGATCTCCGTGTGTGTCCCGGCAGTTGGGTCGACGACGGCCGTCGACGTACGCGACTCCGCGACGATGCGGACGAAGTCGTTGAGGATCGCCTCCGCGGTCAGCTCCTCGATGATCCGCGTGCCGGTGCGGCCACCCGCGAGGCCGGTCGCGACGACCGGGACGTCAAGAATCTTGAGCGCGCGCGCCACGTTGATCCCCTTCCCGCCCGCGAGCGTGAGGACCTCGCTCGAGCGGTGGCGGAACCCGATCTGGAACACCGGCACGGTCAGCGTCCGGTCAAGCGCCGCGTTCGTCGTCACCGTGACGATCATGTGAGCATCTCCCATAGCTTGCGCGCAGTCTGCGTCGCGTACCACCTCGTCTTGGTGAAGAGACCCGCGTCGGCGACCGACTCCGCGGCGACCAGGTCCGAGGACGCGAGCAGCCGGTTCCCCTCGTAGACCTCGAGCCGCCCGAGCCGCTGCCCCTTCGCAACCGGCAGCGCGAGGGCGGTCGGCGCCACGACGCGCTCGAGCAGCGGCGTGCCGACGCGCACGACCCGGACGAGCCCACGCGGGGCGACGAGCTCGACGGCGGGCTGGCCGTACCCGGTCTCCGCCTCGGCGTAGACGCGCGCGGCGTCGACGACCTGGATGCGCGCGTACCGGCTCAGGCCGTAGGAGAGGAGCTCGCGCAACGCGTCGTTGCGCGCACCGCGACCGTCACTGCCGAGGACGGCACCGTAGACCGTCGCTCCAGCTCGCGTCGCGGCGGCCGTCTCCGACCAGCCCGCGTCCTGCGTGTGCCCGGTCTTGCCCCCGACGAGAGGATCCCACTCGCCGAGCAGGTCGTCGGTCGTCGGGAACGTGCGACCGCCGGGCAGCGAGACGCTCTCGCGCTGGAGGGCGTCGCGGATGAACGGAACGCCCAGGGCGTAGCGGATGAGCACCGTCACGTCGCGGGCGCTCGACGCGTGCCCAGGCTGGTCGAGGCCGTGCGGGTTCTCGAAGTGCGTGTCCGTGAGCCCCAGCTGACGTGCCTTCTCGTTCATCAGTCCGACGAAGCGATCCGCCGACCCACGCCCGACGTACAGCGCGAGCGCATCGGCGGCGTCGTTTGCGCTCGGGACGAGGGTCGCACGCAGGAGCTCGGCCACGGTCAGCTCCTCACCCGCGCGGAGGTAGACCGTCGACTCGCCGATGCGCGCCGCACGCGAATCGACGCGGACGACGTCGCCGAGCTTCGCGTGCTCGAGGACGACGATGGCCGTCATGAGCTTCGTGATGCTCGCAATCGCATGTGGTCGCGCGGCATCGTGGCGCGCCAGCACCGCCCCGTCCTCGCCGACGAGGTACCACGACGCCGCGTCGATCTGCGGCGCGCCGGCGTTCGATGCGTGGACGGGGGCCGCGAGCGCGGCGAGGAGCGCGACGACGACGAACAGTCCGAGCTGTGCCCTGCGCATCAGCGCGCGACAATCTACTGGTCGGGTCACCACCCGGCGGCGGCCCATACCTGAGAGGCCAGTTTCTGCGCCTCGGCGGCTGCAGCTGCACGCCAGTCGGCGTCGCTCTCGCGGTAGGCGTAGATCAGACTGCGGGATACGGAGACGAGCCCGCTGGCGGGCCCGGCCGTGAACGCGCGCGCGACATCCGCCGGGGTCGCGCCCTGTGCGCCGACGCCCAGCAGGAGCATCAGCGACGTCGGGAGCAGTCGGCGCGCCTCCGACACGGCACGCGGGTATGTCGCTCCCACGATCGCGCCGACGCTGGACATTCCCTCTTCGCCGACGAGCGGTGCTCCCCACTCGCGCAAGAGCTCTCCGACGTGGTGCCACAGGGGTCGTCCGTCGGACAGCGCGAGGTCCTGGACGTCGGCCGCGCCCGCGTTCGAATTGCGCAAGAGGAAGAAGACGCCGGCACCGTGACGGCGGCAGGCGGCAAGGAAGGGCTCGACCGAGTCGTGCCCCATGTACGGGCTCGCGGTCATCGCGTCGGCGAGCGGCACCCCGTCTTCGCGTGGCTCGAGGAACGCCGCCGCGTAGGCGCGGGACGTCGACCCGATGTCGCCGCGCTTCACGTCGACCAGGACGAGCAGGCCCGTCGAGCGTGCGTAGTCGCAGACCTCCTCGAGCGCGCGGAACCCGTCCGAGCCGAGCGCTTCGAAGAACGCCGACTGTGGCTTGACGGCGACGACGTACGGACCGACTGCGTCCACGATCCCCTTGCAGAAGCGCGCAACGGACGAAGCAGCTCCGGCCCGTCCGAGAACGGCTTCGCCGCGCAGCTCCATGGGCAGGAGGTCGACCACGGGGTCGAGTCCGACGACGAGCTGGCTCTGCTTGCGGCCGACCGCCTCCGCGACGCGGTCTGCGAAGTTCGCGACCTCCACGGCGTACAGGCTATGCGGCCAGGATCACGGAGCCGTCAAGGGGAACGATGCGGAGCTCGGGCGGCGGTCGGCGCAGCACCGTTGCGACGACGCAGAGGTCGGCCGCGTCCTCCGGCGCGAAGGACGTCTCACCGCCGGCTGCCTCCGCGAGCCCGGCCGCGAGCTCGAGCCGCGCAGCGCCGCGCGGGACCGGTCGCGTCCACACACGGCCGCCCGCAACGAAGAACGCTCGCCAGAACGCGGGCTCGCGCGCCGGGGCGAGCACGCATAGCTCGGAACGACGCAGACGCTCGAGCTCGCCGAGGCGCGAGGCGACCTCCTCGAGCGCGGCGATGCGATCGCGGAGACGCGCAGCGTCCTCGAACCGAAGATCACCGGCGAGCCTGCGCAGCCTCGCGCGGAGCGGCGGCAGCGCCGCCTCGAGGTCCTCGCCGTCGAACTCGCCGAGCGCACGCGCGGCGAGCTGCGCGCGCCGCTTGCTCGGGATCGGGCCGTATCGGCCCGGCGTCGAGGTGACGAGCCAGCGGTCTCCACGCCGCTCGAGGTATGAGTGGCGGTCTGGGCGGCCGGAACGAGCGTTGGCCGGGGGTCGCAGCTCGCGGATGAGACGCAGCTCCTCGAGGGAGGCCTCGAGCTCGGAGCCCAGCTCGCGCCACTCGATGCGCTCGAGCGCCCCCAGCGCGGCCTCGACCGCGGGACGCTGCCGATCGCCGGAGAAGTACGAGCGCAGGCGAGCCCGCAGGCTCCGGGCCTTCCCGACGTACAGCACGACGTCGTTGCGGTCGCGAAAGAGATAGACGCCCGGCGAGGTCGGTGCTCCCGCGACGAGTGAGCGCTTCGCGTGGAGCCTCCGTGCCCGTGGGGCGGCGAGCTCCACGATCTCCGCGAGCGTCCGCGCACCGCGCTCCTGCGCGAGCCCGAGGAGCGCAACGAGGATCTCGGCCGTCGCCACCGCATCCGGGAGCGCGCGATGGCAGGGCTCGCACGACGTGCCGAAGAAGTGCGCGAGCTGCCGGAGCGAGAAGCGCTCGCTCCGGCGGTGGAGGAGGCGCCGCGCGAGCCAGACTGTGTCCACGACCGGCGCCGCGACCCTGCGTCCGGTGAGACGCTCCACGGAGCCATCGAGGAAGGACACGTCGAAACGCGCATTGTGCGCCGCGAGCGCCGCGTCTCCGGCGAACGAGAGGAAGCGCCGGATCGCGAGCTCCGGGCGCGGGGCGGCGCGGAGCTCGGTATCGCGCAGCCCCGTCAGCCGCGCGATCGTGGGCGGCAGGACGACGCCGGGCCGGACGAGCGTCTCGAAGGTCTCGCGAACCTCCAGCGCTGCGACGCGCACGGCGCCGATCTCGCAGATTCGATCGCGGGTCGCCGAGAGACCGGTCGTCTCCAGGTCGAAGACGACAAGCTCGGCATCCTCGATGAGCGTCTCCGCCTGAGAGCCGTCGACGAGCCCGACACGGCCGCCGAGCCAGGCGAGGCGAGCGTCGCCGTCGACGACGTCCGCGAGCAAGGAGTGCGCGAGCGTCGCAGGCGCGCGCTCGAGGGCGAAGAGCACGCGCGCCGCGTCCTCGGCTCCCACGGCCCCCCGACGGGCGTGGATCAGCTCCACCAGCCGGTCGGCCGCATCGAAGGAGAGCTGCATCGCTCTCCACCGTATACGAACACATGTTCGTATACAAGCCCGAACGAAAGGCCGCCCTCCGCACGTGCTCAGGCGGCCCTTCGCAAGCCTCCTCGCTCTAGCCCTTGACCGATGCCTTGAGCGCGCTACCAGCCGTGAACTTCGGGACGGTCGTCGCAGCGATGTGGACCTTTTCGCCCGTCCGCGGGTTGACACCCATGCGCGCCGCGCGCGCCGAGGTCGAGAACTTGCCGAAACCGGTGAAGGTGATTGCCTCACCCTTCTTCAGCGCGTCCGTGATCGTGTCCAGCACAGCGTCGACCGCAGCGCCCGCCTCGCGCTTGGACATGCCGGCCCGATCGGCTACGGCGTCCACGAAATCCTGCTTGGTCACTGTTCTCCTCCTGACGTCGGATGCGGGTTCACGGAACCGAAGGAGCCTAACACCCCTTCGGATTTGGCTCAACCATCCCGTTTTCCGGGGATTTTTCGCAGCTCCAGGAGCTCGCTCGCGCGGAACAGCGGCCGAAGGCGCACTCCGAGTCGAGCGAGGGCGTCGGAGCCACCCTCCTCGCGATCGACGACACAGACAGCGTGGCGGACCACGAGGCCCTCCTCTCGGACGGCCGACACCGCCTCGGCGAGCGCACCGCCGGAGGTGACGACGTCCTCGAGCAGGCACACCAGCTCGCCCTGCTCGAAGGGCCCCTCGATCCGTTTTGCCGTGCCGTATTCCTTGGTTTCACCGCGCACGATGATGAACGGCAGCCCGGACGCCATTGCTGCCGAAGCTGCCAACGCGACGGCGCCGAGCGCCGGACCGGCGAGCCGCACCGCATCCGGCTCGCACGCCCGCGCCGCGGCGGCGAGCGACTCGCCGAGCGCCCGGAGGATCTCCGGCTCCGTCTCGAAGCGATACTTGTCGAGGTACCAGGACGAGCGACGCCCCGAGCGCAGCACGAACTCGCCCTCGAGCAGTGCGCGCTCGACGAGCAGCGCGCCGAGCTCATCGTCGGTCACCTGCGAAGCGCGGAGCGCGTGATCGACGCGAGGCGCTCGAACCCGGTCGTGCCGGGCTCGAGGACGACCGCCGACCCGTCGGCATAGGAGATGCCCGCCCGCTCCTCGGGGCCCGACGCTGCGAAGAAGGTCCGCCACGCCCAGACGGCGAGGCCGACGAGGAGGGCGAGTCGGACGAGCTTCCTCACTCCGTCGCCTCCTTCGGCTTGCGCGTGCGGCGCCTCTTCGGCTCCTCGGCACGGATCGACTGGGCGCACGTGCGCAGGTCGTAGACGACCAGTCCGGAGGTCGGATCCGGCCCGGTCGTCGCCGCGACGGTACGTTCGCCTTCGCGCACGACGAAGAACGCGCCCTCGTCGAGCTCGACCTCCACGCGCGTGACCTCGCGCTCCTGGGCGCCGAGATCGGATGCCGCGGCGACGAGCTCGAGCGCGGCCGCGGCGAGCCCGGGCCCGGCGTCCTCGGGCGAGGACGCGAGCACGGCGCCGTCGCCATCGAGCGCGACGGCCGCAGTGATCTGGGACGAGACCTCCATGAGCTCGCGCAGCGCCTGGGCCGGTTCCACGCCGCGACGCTACCAATGTTCAGGCAGTGGCGAGGGTCTCGGCGAGCGCACGAGCCGCCTGTGCGCGATGCGAGTGCTCCGCCTTCCACGCGTTGCCCAGCTCGGCCACGGTGTGCGTCTCGCCCACGGGGACGAAGATCGGGTCGTAGCCGAACCCCTCGCTGCCACGCGCGGCCCGAGCGATCTCGCCCTCGAGCGTCCCCGTCGCGTGCTCCTCGACGCCCTCGGGCGAGAGGACGACGAGCTCGCACACGTACCTCGCCCGCCGCTCGGTGTCGTCGGTGAGCTCGGCAAGGAGCCGCGCGACGACGTCGTCCGCCCAGCGGGCCGACTCGACTCCGGGGCGTCCGCCGAGCGCCGCGACCTCGATGCCGGAGTCCTCGCCTGCGACCCACGCATCGACGGGAGCGTGCTTCCGACCGTGGCGCGCCTTGGCCCGCGCGTTGTCGAGGAACGTCTCTCCGTCCTCGACGGGATCATCCGGAGCGTCGAGCAGCGCGATGTCCCAGGCGGGAAGCGCCGCTCGCAGCTCCCGCAGCTTGTTCTCGTTCCTCGAGTCGAGCAGCAGCTTCACGCGGGAGGCGGAGCTGCGGCCGCCTCGCTCTGCGCCGCGTACAGCACCTCGATGCCGCCGGCGGCGAGATCGAGCAGGGAGTCGAGGAGCTCGCGCGAGAAGGGGTCTCGCTCCGCCGTCGCCTGTACCTCGACGAGACGCCCGTCACCGGTCATGACGACGTTCATGTCGGTCTCGGCAGTCGAGTCCTCCACGTAGTCGAGGTCGAGCACCGCCTCCCCCTCGACGACTCCGACGGACACGCCCGCAACCGACCCCGTCAGGGCCTTCGAGAGGCCGAAGCGGTCGAGCGCGCGCCGTGCGGCGATCCACGCGCCGGTGATGGAGGCGCAGCGCGTCCCGCCGTCAGCCTGGAGCACGTCGCAGTCGAGCCAGAGCGTCCGCTCCCCGAGCGCCTCGAAGTCGCACACCGAGCGCAGCGCACGGCCGATGAGGCGTTGGATCTCCACCGTTCGCCCGTCCGGCCGCCCGCGCGACACGGCGCGCTGCGTCCGCTCGCCGGTGGAGGCGGGCAGCATCGCGTACTCGGCCGTCATCCAACCGCGCCCCGACTTGTAGAGCCAGCGCGGAACGCCCTCCTCCACCGTCGCCGTGCAGAGGACGATCGTCTTCCCCTGCCCGTAGAGGACCGAGCCGTGCGGCTGCTCGAGGTAGTCGGACTCGACCTCGAGCGGGCGGAGCTCGTCCGGCCTTCGGCCGTCGTGTCTCATGCGGCCGCTTCGAGCGTGGCGACCTCGACGTGCCCGGCGGACTCGATCGGCAGCTGGAGGAAGCGGCGGCCCATCTCGCGGAAGAGCTGGGGGTCGCCGGTCGTGAGGAAGCGGTACGCCCCCTCGCGCCCGGCCGCATTCTCGATCCCCTTGCGCGCAAGGGTCTCCGCCGCCTCGCGAGCCGTTTCCTCTGCCGAGAAGACGAGGGTGACGCCGCGCCCGAACACGCGCTGGAAGATCGGCCTGATGAGCGGGTAGTGCGTGCACCCGAGGATGACCGTGTCGACGTCCGCCTCCTTGAGCGGCGCGGAGTACTGACGAACGGCGAGGACGATTTCCTCTCCGAACGGGTCCTCGCCCTCGATGAGCGGGACGAGCCTGGGGCAGGCGACGGCGACGACCTCCGCGCCAGCGTCGAGAGCGCGAACGAGCTCCGAGTACCGACCGCTCGCCACCGTCGCCTCGGTGGCCAGCAGCCCGATTCGCCGGTTCCTGGTCGCGAGCACGGCGGCATGCGCCTCGGGCGCGAGGACGCCGATAACCGGGACGGACAGCCGGCGCTGGAGATCGGGGAGCGCCGCGGCCGTCGCCGAGTTGCAGGCGGCGACGATCAGCTTCACGCCCTGGTGCTCGAGGTAGGCCGCGATCTCGGCCGCGAACCTTCGGATCTCGTCCAGCGGACGCGGCCCGTACGGGAGTCGCGCGCCGTCCCCGAGGTAGACGAAGTCCTCGTGCGGAAGGGTGACGAGGCACTCGTGGAGGACGGTGAGCCCGCCCATCCCCGAGTCGAACACGCCGATCGGGCGCTGGTCCATGCGCGAGGAGTCTAGGCGGAGCCGAGGTCGAGCCCCGCACCGACCCCGCTACCCTTGCTGCTGTGCGGAAGGCCTGTGTCGCGTCGCTCGCCGCCGCGCTCGTCCTCGTCGCCGGCAACGCCCACGGCTCGGTCGCGGCGCGGCAGGACGTCTCGATCCCGATGGACGACGGCGTTCCGATCGCGGCGACGCTCTACCTCCCCGACGGCACACCACCGCCAGGCGGCTGGCCCGCGATCGTCGTCCTGCACGGCCTTGGGGGCACGCGGCAGCAGATGAACGCGCTCATCGAAGGCTACGGCTTGACCGGGCTGGGGTACGCGCTCCTCACCTTCGATGCGCGGGGGTTCGGCGAGTCAGGCGGCCTCGTCGGGCTCGACGGCCCGCGCGAGGTCGCGGACACGCGCGCCGTGCGCGACTGGCTCGCGGCACGCCCCGACGTCTCGGACACGAAGGTCGGCGCGCTCGGTGTCTCGTACGGCGGCGGCGCTGTCTTCAACTCGCTCGTCGCCGGCATTCCCTGGGCGGCCGTCGCGACGATCTCGACCTGGGTCGACCTGTACTCCGCGCTCATGCCGCAGGGCCTCGCAAAGTCGGGCGCCGTTGTGGCTCTCGCAGCGTCGATCCCACCGGCGCGGAGAGACCCGTCGCTCGACGCCGCGGGAGCGGCGGCGCTGACAGGGAACGCGGCGGCCGTGAAGCAGTGGGCCGATGCGCGTTCGAGCCTGCAGGCACTCGGCTCGGTGACGACGCCCGTCTTCATGGCGCAAGGACGGCGGGACTTCCTGTTCGGACTCGACCAGGGCACGCGGGCATACGCGCGGCTGAGAGGGCCGAAGGCGCTGTACGTCGGCCTCCACGGCCATGCACCGTCGACGTTCCCGGCCGCCGATACCGGCTACCTCCTGACGAAGGTGCGTGCCTGGTTCGACTGCTACCTCCGAGAGACCGGCTGCGACGGCGCGCAGTCCTCCGTGTACCTCGTCCCCGAGACCTTCGCGGGACAGGCGGTTCGTCGCGGGACACTCCCACCGGTCTCCCCGACGTCCGTCTCGTTCCCGGGCGTGACGACGTTCGCCCAGAAGGGCAAGGCCGTTCGCAGCGCAGGGCGCCAGCGCAATGCGATCGAGATCTTTGGGACTCCGACCCTCCAGACGACCGTCGCCGCGAGCGGCGGCTGGTCCCGTCTCGTCGCGGTGCTCACCGCTCGCACGCCGACCGGCAGGGAGATCGTCGTCGGTGCCGGCGGTGTCCCCACGGCGACCGGTGCCGACAGGGTGACGATCCGACTCTCGAGCCAGGCGACCTTCGTGCCGAAGGGCTCACGCTTCACGGTGACACTCGCCTCGTCGTCGACGGCGCAGTCGAGCACGAGCCCCCTGTACCTCGACCTGCCCATGGCCCCGAGCGCGCGGGCGCGGGTGGGCACCGCGGTTCTCAAGCTGCCTGCCCTGCGGACGCAGGTGACGAAGTGACGACCGTCCGGATCGGGACCTGCAGCTTCGCCGACGAAGGGCTCCTGAAGTCCTGGTATCCGCGCGGCGTCTCGACGCCGAAGGCACGTCTCGGCTACTACTCGGAGCGCTTCGAC
>DATAET010000055.1:0-1694 GCA_036257855.1 Gaiellaceae bacterium
GCAGCTCGACCTCGAGTCGCGCGCGTGGGTCGACGCCCTGGGCACGACGGGAGTCGAGCACGCTCGAGCGCTCGAGCGCCTGCACGACCTCCTGCTTCGAGCCGCGTACACGGAGGCAAACCGCCGCCAGCATCTCTACCCGGAGATCGGCGGGGCCGAGCTCGACGACCTCTGCCGCCAGGCAGCCGACGACGCCGTCGTCGCGGTGACAAGAAAGCTCGACGGTTACCGCGGCGGCAGTCGCTTCACGACCTGGGCATACGCGTTTGTGATCTTCGAGATCTCAGTCAAGCTCCGCCGGCACGCATGGCGCCAGGGCCGCATCCCCACCGCCGACGACGACGCGACCTGGGACCGGCTCGCCGAGGCCGCAGACGCGGCCCAGTTACGCGTCGAGTCGGCAGAGCTGCTAAGCGCCCTGCGGCGCGCGGTCGCGCAGGAGCTAACGCCGCGGCAACGCGAAGTCTTTGTCGCCGTCGCGTTGAACGACACGCAGATCGACGTCGTGGCCGGCCAACTGCAGTCGAGCCGCGGCGCGGTGTACAAGGTGCTCCACGACGCCCGCACAAAGCTGCGTCGCCGTCTCGAACGCGAGGGTCACCTCGACCAGGAGGGAACACAGTGAGCGAACGCGATCTGGTCACGCGCCTGCTCGGGACCTCCGGAGCAGATGCCGGCTGCGAAGAAACACTCGCGCTTCTCGCCGAGTACGTGGAGGGCGAGCTCGCCGGCCTCGACGTCGACGGGCTCCTTCCGGCGGTAGCAAAGCACTTGCGCAACTGCCCGGCCTGCGCGGAGGACTACCAAGGCCTTACCGGGCTCGCCCGCGAGCAGCACCACGGTTAGACGCCAGCGGCTCCGTAGCCGCGACCTCAGAGGAGGCCGGCTCCCCCTTTCGCGCGGACCCTGGCTCACCTCGCGGTCAACCTCACGATGGCCTCGCTGAGCGAGTCAACCCCCGGGAGGGCCTCGCGCAACCGGGCGTCGATTGCGGCGAGCTCGGCTCGTACTGCGGGCGAGTCGACTTCTCCGCCCTGCGGCAGGGTCACGACCGGCACCAGCGGCGCGGTGTCGCCACCGGTGTCGCCGTAGCGGGTGGCGTCGCCTCGTTCGTCTCCCAGCCCTCCTTGTCGGGAACGGAGAAACCGGGCTCGAGCGCGTCTATGGCAGGACCCGCGGCCGCTAGGCCCGCAATCGTGAGCACCAGCCACCAGACGACGACGATGCGCTCGTGGGCGAGAACCCAGCGAGTGAGCGATGACACGGAAGACCTCCTGATTGGCTCCGTGACATGGACGAACGAGCGCCCCCGAAAAGGACACCTCCCGCGAGCGCCTCGAGGAGTGCGAGACCCCGGCGCGGGAGACCTACTCGAGGATCGTTAGCCCTCCATGGCTGGACGCACCTCTATTGCACCGCCCCTGCTCACCTGCGGAATGCGCGCGGCGAGCTCGATCGCCGCGTCGAGATCGTCGGCTTCGAACACGAGATAGCCGCCCAGCGCCTCCTTGACGGCGACGAACGGTCCGTCCGTGGTCAGCGTCTTACCGTCGCGAACGGCGGACAAGAATCGGGACAACCACGCCGAATCGCCTGCACGGCCGATCATGGATTGTCCGGGCTGAGCGGTCCCACCAGGTAGCGCTGGAGCGTTGGGGCGACAGCGGCTGCGACTGTCTTGGGCGTCATCGTGG
>DATAET010000056.1:0-2830 GCA_036257855.1 Gaiellaceae bacterium
ATCCGCGAGCGGCTGAGCGGCGTGGATGCCCGTGACGGCTTCGTCCTCGACGGCTTCCCGCGCACGATGGCCCAGGCGGACGCGCTCGAGGAGACGCTGCGCGAGATCGGGCGCGACCTCGACGTCGTCTTCGAGTTCCAGGTCCCGGACGAGGTCGGGCGCGAGCGCATGCTGAAGCGCGCCGCGGAGGAGGGTCGCACCGACGACACACCCGAGGCGATCGACGAGCGGCTGCGCCTCTACCATGAGGAGACGAAGCCGCTGATCGAGTACTACCGCACACGCGGGAACCTGGTCGGCGTCCATGGCGATCGACCTGTGAACCAGGTCTTCTCCGAGATCCAGCAGACGCTCGAACAGGTGGCCGTCAGATGATCATCCGTAAGGCAACCGAGGAGATCGAGCGCATGGCGCGCGCAGGCGAGGTCGTCGCCGACACCCTCGCGCTGATCGGTGAGCACGCACGTCCGGGCGTCACCACGCAGGAGCTCGACGACCTCGCGGACGAATTCATCCGCTCCCGCGGCGGGACTCCGACCTTCAGGGGCTATCGCGGTTACCCGGCCTCGATCTGCACCTCCCCGAACGAGATGGTCGTTCACGGAATCCCGGGCCCGTACACGCTCAAGGATGGCGACATCCTCTCGGTCGACGTCGGGGTGACGCTCGACGGATTTGTGGCCGACTCGGCCTACACGTTCCCGATCGGCGACGTCTCGGCCGAGGCCGAGCGGCTGCTCGAAGGCTGCCAGGCCGCGCTCGCCGCCGGGATCGAGCAGTGCCGCGTCGGCAACCGCCTCTCCGACATCTCGCACGCGATCCAGGTGACTACCGAGGAACAGGGCTTCTCCGTCGTCCGCAGCCTCGTCGGCCACGGCGTCGGTCGCTCGATGCACGAGGAGCCGCAGATCCCGAACTACGGCGAGCCGGGCCGCGGACCGCTGCTCGCGGAGGGCATGACCTTTGCGATCGAGCCGATGATCACCGCGGGTGGGCCGGACGTCGTCCTGCACGACGACGAGTGGTCGATCTCGAGCGCGGACGGCTCGCTGGCGGCGCACTTCGAGCACACCGTCGCGATCACCGCAAACGGGCCGCGCATCCTCACCGCGGCGACTTCGAAGGTCGTCTCATGAGCCGGGGCTTGCGACGGCGTCGTCAGGCCGACCGGGCTTTGCCGGGGCGGCCGTCTGCGATCGACAACTGGCACGTTGACCGTCGGGGGGGCGCTTCGTGAGCGACCCACGGATCGAGCAGTACGCGAAGCTGCTCGTGGAAACGTGCATCGACGTCCAGCCGGGCTGGCAGGTGCTGGTCCTGGGAGGAATTCTCGCCCGGCCGCTGCTCGAGGCGGTCAGCCGGGAGATCGCGCGGCGAGGCGCCTACGCGGTCCAGCGCCCGAGCCTCGGCGGCTCCGGGATCAACATCCCTTGGGCCAAGGAGGCCCCAGAGGAGCTGCTCGCCGAGCCGTCCGGGATCGACGCCTACACGCTGAAGCACGCCGACGGGCTCGTTTCGATCGAGGCTCCCGAGAACACGCGCGAGCTGAGCGCCGTTCCGGAGGACCGGCTGGCGAAAATCCAGGCAGGCATGCGCCCACATCTGGAGCGGGTGCTGACGATGGATTTGAAATGGGTGGGCTGCCAGTACCCGACACCGGCGCTGGCGCAGGAGGCCGGGATGTCGCTCGCCGAGTTCGAGGATTTCCTCTACGGCGCCTGCCTACTCGACTGGGACGTCGAGCGCGAACGGATGAGCCGCTTCGCGGAGCGATTCGAGGAGGCCGAGGAGGTCAGGGTCGTAGGCGAGGGAACCGACCTGCGGCTGAACGTCGCCGGCCGCCGGTTCCAGGTGGACGCCGGCGGAGCGAACATGCCCGGCGGTGAGTTCTTCACCTCCCCGGTCGAGGACTCCGCGGAGGGAGAGGTCTCGTTCGTCGAGTTCCCGGCGACCTACCTGGGTCGCGAGGTGCAGGGAATCCGGCTGCGCTTCGAGGGGGGCAAGGTCGTCGATGCCTCAGCCGACGTCAATCAGGAGTACCTCGTGGAAGTGCTCGACCGCGACGAGGGGGCGCGCCGGCTCGGCGAACTCGGGATTGGCTGCAATCCCGGCATCACGCGCCACATGAAGAACACGCTTTTCGACGAGAAGATCGACGGGACCGTCCATTTTGCGCTCGGCAACGGCCTCCCAGACGTCGGTGGCACCAACCAGAGCCAGATCCACTGGGACATCGTCAAAGACATGCGTCGCGACGGCACCCGGATCGAGCTGGACGGAACCGTCGTGCAGGAAAGCGGAAACTGGCAGTTGTAGAGGGTTTGCTACCATTGGCACCCGCGGCGGAAGCCGTGTTTTTTCGTGTCTACAGAGTGAGAGGGATTGGCCCAGAAAGAAGAGAAGATCGAGGTGGAAGGCGAGGTCGTCGAGGCCCTTCCGAGCACCATGTTCCGGGTGCAGGTGGACGGCATGGACGGCACCGTCCTCGCGACGATCGCCGGCAAGATGCGCAAGCACTACATTCGCATCCTCCCGGGCGACCGCGTGAAGGTGGAGCTCTCCCCCTACGACCTCACGCGAGGAAGGATCACGTACCGACACCGATGAAAGTCCGAGCCTCAGTCAAGCCCATGTGCGAGCGCTGCCGCGTGATCAAGCGGCATGGCAAGACCATGGTCATCTGCACGAACCCCCGCCACAAGCAGAGGCAGGGCTAGCCGATGGCGCGCATCGCCGGAGTCAACCTCCCCAACCAGAAGCGGCTCGAGATCGGGCTGACCTACATCTACGGCATCGGCCGCTCGACCGCGCAGAAGATCTGCGCCGACAC
>DATAET010000057.1:0-3267 GCA_036257855.1 Gaiellaceae bacterium
AAGGTCTACTTCGACATCATCACCAACCACACCGCCGACGTGATCAAGTACACGGAGGGCGGCCGGATGCCGTACACGTCGAAGGACCGGTCGCCGTACCGCACGGCGGCCGGGACGCCCTTCGACGACCGTGACTTCGCCGGCGGCGTGTTCTTCCCCTTGCTGCTCCCCGACGGACAGCCGTCGTGCTCGGCCACGGCCGGATTCAGCAGCTTCCCGTACCACCCCTGTGTCCCCGACGCGGAGCGCGACTCGAAGGTTCCCGCCTGGCTCAACGACGTGAGCCTCTATCACAACCGCGGCGACACGACCTTCGCCGGCGAGAACTCGCAGTACGGCGACTTCTTCGGGCTCGACGACCTCTTCACCGAGAACCCACGCGTCGTCGACGGGATGATCGACATCTACAAGACCTGGATCCGCGACTTCCGCATCGACGGCTTCCGGATGGACACGATGAAGCACGTCGACGACGCGTTCTGGCTCAGGTTCGCGCCCGAGATCGAGCGCTACGCGAGGTCGCAGGGCATCGGCGACTTCTACATGTTCGGCGAGGTCGCCGAAGACTTCAGCCGGCCGATCACCTCGCACTACATGACACACGACAAGGTGCAAGGCGTCCTGGACTTCCCGTTCCAGACCGCCGCCACGCGCTTCGCCGCCGGGTCGGCGCCGACCAACGAGCTGCGCGACTTCGTTGTCGACGACGACTGGTACACGGACGGCGACTCGAACGTCTACAACCTGCCGACCTTCCTGGGCAACCACGACCGCGGGCGCATCGGCATGTTCGTGCGCAACGCGAACCCGGGCGCGAGCGAGGCCGAGCTTCTCCAGCGTGACGAGCTGGCGCACGCTCTCATGTACCTCTCGCGGGGCGATCCGGTCGTCTACTACGGCGACGAGCAGGGCTTCACCGGAGCCGGCGGGGACCAAGATGCGCGTCAGGACATGTTCCCGTCGCAGGACCTCCAGTACAACAACCTGAGCGACCCGATTCCCGGCGACGACGGGGCCGGCAACAACGACAACATCGGCTCCGACGCGACGCCGATGGACGACAATTTCGACCCATCGCACCCGCTCTACGGCGAGCTCGCGCGGCTCGCACGCGTCACGCGCCACAACCCGGCGCTCCGAAACGGCGCCGAGCAGGTTCGGTATTCGTCGGCCGAGGCCGGGATCTACGCGTTCTCGCGGATCGACCGCTTCCACCGCTACGAATACGTGGTCGCGCTCAACAACGCCGAACACGCGGCCTCGGCCTCGATCCCGACGTTCGTGCCGCGTAGCAAGTGGGTCCGCGTGTACGGCGACGCCCCAACCTGGCTGCGCTCCGGAAGCGACAAGCAGCTCGACATCACGGTCGGGCCGCTGTCGACGGTCGTGTACCGCTCCAAGACGAAGATCCCGCGGAGCCATTCGGCCCCGCCAATCTCACTCGAGGTCCCGCCGACCGGCCGCGACCGCCTCGAGGTCCGCGCAGACGTCGGCGGCAGCTCCTTCTACGAGGTGACGTTCCTGGCCAAGGTCGGTAGCGGCCGGTGGCAGGACATCGGTACCGACGACAACGCGCCGTACCGCGTGTTCCACGACGTCTCCGACGTCGAGCCAGGCACGACCGTTCGCTACCGCGCCGTAGCGCTCGACAACGCGCACCACACGCGCTCGAGCGGCGTCCGGAGCTCCACCGTCGCGCCACCGGCCATCACGCTCGAGGCGCCGAACGAGGGCCAGCGGGTACGAGGAGTCGTCGAGGTTCGGGCGACGACCGCGCCGGAGCACTCGAACTACGTCATGACGTTCCAGCGCTCGGTGGACGGCGGCCCGTTCGTCGTCGTCGGCACGGACGACTCCTCACCCGTCTACACCGTCTTCGACGACACATCGAGCCTTCCGGACGGAGCGCACGCCACGTACCGAGCCGTGCTGACCTACTCGCCGGGGAAGAGCTTCACGAGCGACACGCGGACGGTCACGATCGTCCAGGCGCAGGTGACGACCGCGGTCATTCACTACAACCGCCCCGACGGAAGCTACGTCGCCTGGGGGCTGCACCTCTGGGGCGACGGCCTCGCTGCCGGCGAGGCAACCGCGGACTGGGCGAGCCCGACGCCGTTCGAGGCGAGCGACGCCTACGGCGCGCTCCACCGCATCACCATCGCCAATAATGGCGACACTGAGCGCGTCGGCTTCATCGTCCACGGCATGCCACCGAACATCGACATCAAGGACACGCCCAACGACCGGTTCTTCATCCCGCTCTCGACACCGGAGATCTGGCTGAGACAGGGCGACCCGCGCATCTACAGCTGTCCGGCCGCGAACGACAGCTGCGCCGTGCCGTCCGCCTAGTCGCGTCAATGCGCTCGCGGCCGTCTGCCAGGACGGCCGCGAGCGGGCTGGTGACTGATCATTGCGCCCGTGCTTCGTCCTGTCGCACCCAGAGCGTCACGAGCCGCGCGACGAGGGTCACCAGGCAGACCGAGCCGAGCAGCGCCTCGAGCGCCGTCAGCGCCTGCGGCAGGCCCACTGCCGGCGAGAGGTCACCGAAGCCGAGCGTCGTGATCGTGACGAAGCTGAAGTACAGGTGCTCCGACGCTTCGTGGGTGCCCGACTGCGCGAAGAACGGCGCGTCCCGAACGAGGTCGAGCGCCAGGTACGCGAACGCGAACAGGAGGCCCAGCAGCACGTAGGTGCAGAGCGCGCCGAGGACGGTCTCGTACGTCACCCGCTGGTGGCGCAGCACTCGCACCAGCGTCACCGGCAGGGTGGCCGTCACGAGCAGCGCCGCCGGCAGCAGGTACGTGAGGCCGACGACTTCCTGCGAGTTGACGACGAGGACGACGGGAGCGAGCAGCACGCAGACCGCGATTGAGATCCACTGGCGCCGTTCGACCGTGTGCCCGGTGTCCAGGTCGCTGATGGCGACGACCAGCGCCGCCGCGCCGAGGAGCGTGCTGCCGATGACGGGCCCAGCGCTCGTCGTGCACGACCTCGAGCAGGAAGAAGTTCGCCAGCAGCAACACGAGCAAGGACGCGTAGCTGTCGAGAATTCGGATCGCTCGCTCCCGCATCGCGCGGGACGATAGTCCGCTTCAGGCTACGGAGACGACGACCTTCCCTCGCGCGTGCCCTTCGCCGATGTACGCCAACGCGGCAGGAACCTCGTGCAGCTCGTAGCGCCTGTCGATGGCCGGCGTGAGGGTTCCCGCCGCCATCAGCTCCGCGAACAGCGGCAGGTCGTCCCCGTTCATCTTCGCCACG
>DATAET010000058.1:0-6249 GCA_036257855.1 Gaiellaceae bacterium
AGGCTTTCACCGGCGAGCTCGTCCTCGGCGTCGGCGTCCTGCTTCGCGTACGAGACGAAGACGCGCGAGCCAATCGTCTGGATCCCGAACGGCGCATAGCCGTCAGGAAGTGTCGGGTCGAGGAAGGCGCCTGCCGGGGTCGCGTTCTGCCACGCGCCATTGAAGACGTCGACGCGCGCATTGTGGAAGTCGGTCGCGTAGAGCAGCGGACCGCCGGTCGACGGCTGGGCGATCGCCAGCCCCTTGTAGATAGCACCGGACCCGCCCTGCGCCGTGACCAGGGCTGCTGTCGAGCCGCCCCTCCAGGCCCGAATCTTCCCGTCCTCGCTCGCGAAGATGAAGTTCGCTGGCGCAAGGGTCGTGCTGGCTGTGCTGGCGACAAGGAAATTGCTAGCGATCCCGGCGAAGACAGCGCCGGTCGGACCGCCGTCGACGCCGACGACGAGAGCGTTGATGGCGCCGGCGCTGGTGTAGAGCGTCGACTTGTTCGAACCGTTGTCCGCGACCCACCACGGACTGGTCGCGCTGCGTGTGAGCCCCCAACCGTTGACGAGGTTCGGATCCGTAGCAGCCGCCGCTCCCGGGACATCGGAGACGAGCGGCGTGACCGCGAAGGTGCCGTCCGGCGGGGCTGCCTGCAGTGGTGTTGCGGCAACGAGGGCCAGTGAGAACGCCACTACGAGCGTCGCGCGCAGGATGAATCCGTGCATGACTCCCCTCCCGTCTCTATCTGGAGCTATCTACGACTCAATAGGCGAAACGGATTTCGGAGCGGCGCGCGCCCAGGCAAGTCGCCTGGGCGAGGTCGTCGACTCGACGTCGCTCGGCGCGCGCCTCGACGCCGAGAAGGTGGCGTCGCGAAGGTCTCGATCGCTGCGCGCCTCCACTCGGCTCTATGCTCGCTCGGACGTAGCGGCTGGCACAGGTCATTCCGATGGAGCGCATCCTCGACCCCGCCCGGCTTGGAGATCATCTGGACCGGCTCTACCGGGCCGCCTGGGCGCTCTCCGGTTCTCGCGAGGACGCCGAGGACCTCGTCCAGGAGACCTACGCGCGCGTGCTCGGCCGCCCGCGCGTGCTCCGCAACGAGGACGACCTCGGCTACCTCCTGCGCGCGCTGCGCAACACGTTCCTGAACCAAAAGCGTGCCGAGAGCCGCCGTCTCCGCCCCGACGCGCTGCCCGAGCAGCTCGACCTCGTCGCGGACCCGCACGCGCGGCAGCCCGAGGCCGCGCTCGATGCCCGCGAGCTCTACGCCGCGATCGCCGCGCTTCCGGATGAGTTCCGCGACGTCCTCGTCGCGGTCGACGTGACCGGCCTTTCCTACAAGGAGACAGCACGCGCGCTGCGCATCCGAGAGGGCACGGTGATGAGCCGCCTGTACCGAGCCCGCCAACAGGTGGTGCGCCGAATCGAGGGCGGCTCAGCCTGAGTCGCCGGTATCGACCGTTCCGACGAGCAGCTTCTGGCCCGACGACGACTGATCGCCGTCGGCCTGCTCGCGCGTGACGCTGACGGTCGCGAAGTCAGTCGGCGGGACGCCGGCCCAGAGCGTGACGTTACGGCCCTCGTTGAACGTCCCGATCGGAACGAGTACGCCGGCGGTATCGCGCAACCATGCCTGGTAGTAGCGCCCCTTCTCGAGGCGGGGGAGTCCCGTGGCGTCGAGCTCGATCCTCCAACCCGACGACGTCTTGGTGAGTGTCGCGTCGCCCCTGGCGTCGGGAAGGAGCGCGGTCGGAGCAAGGGCAGCGCGGAATTGCTCAGGTGACTTGTCGGTGCGGAGCACGCTCAGTCCGATGGCGACTGCCAGCACGGCGGTCGCAGCGGCTCCGATCACGAGGAGACGACGCGGCACCTCCGCTCCCCGCCCACGTCGCTGAGCCTCGATGCGCGCCCGCAGAGCCGCGGGCGCCTCCACCTCATCCGCCGCACTCCGCACGAGCGTGACCGCCCGCCGTTGCTCGGCGAGTAGGTCGGTCAGCTCTGAAGACGCCGCCACTCGTTCTTCGAGCGCCGCGCGACGCTCCTGCGCGAGCGTTCCGTCCGCAAGCGCCGCCAGCTCGGCGACCTCCTGCGCGCCGTTTTCCTCTTCTCGATGACGTCTCATGGCTCTCACAGTCTGAATGACCCCCTTCAGGCGTGGCTATTCCCGCCTGCGACGCGATTTTCACACGCGCAGTCCGCCGCGTCGGCGTCCAGGAATAGAGCCTGGGTCGTCGGTGTCTCCAATGGCGAGAGGTCATCTCCGCAGAAAGGGGACACGAAATGAACGCGCCGATCGATGACACGCAAGGCGAGGCGGCCGATCGGCGTCCTCGCGACGGAGCTCGGGAGTCGAACGTGCTGGTCGTCGCCCTCGACGCCGTGATTCCGACGCACCTGTCCGGCACCAAGGTGCTCGTCGTCGCACCGGCGCTGAACACCTGGTTCCGGCGGTGGCTGTCGGACGAAGACGGCGCACGCCGCCGAGCGGAAGAGCGCGCGGCTGTGTTCGCCGACCGACTGGAACAGAGCGGTGTTCACGCCGAGGGTCGTGCGGGCGACGGCGATCCTCTGCTTGCAATCGCCGATGCGCTGTCGACCTTCCCGGCCGACCAGATCCTGATCGCGGCCCTGCCCGGTCGCTCGAGTCAGATGACGGAGGAGCTCGCGTCGCGCGCACGGGCGCGCTTTGCGCTCCCCACGCTCCGTGCCGGCGAGTCGCTCCTGGGGGCGGCGTAGCACTCGAGGGAATAGACGCCGACGGCCGGTGTCTTAGCCGACAAGAAGTCACCTCAACCGGAAAGGAAGAGCCATGAAGAACATCCGACCAAGGGGAGTCGGCTCCGTGAAGGGCGGCAGACTCGCGGTCGTGGCTGTCGTCGTGGCGGCAGGTCTTGCCGTCGTGGCCGGGCACGCCGATGCCGCTGCTCCCGAGGTGATGCCCATCAGGCATCCGAAGCTCAAAGAAGGACTACTCACGATCGAGGGCACGAAGCGGAGTGACAGGCTCACACTTCGCCTGGAGGCCGGTGACCCCGGCGTTCTCCAGCTCGACGTCGGCGACGACGGCTCGGCGGACTACGACTTCGCCCGCCAGGACGTCGCACGAATCGAGCTCGCCGCCGGTGATGGCGACGACCTCGTCCGCATCGATGAAAGCAACGGGGTCTTCAGTGACATCCCGACGACGATCGACGGCGGAGCCGGAGCCGACACCCTCGCGGGAGGCTCAGGGGCGGAGCTGCTGCTCGGCGGCGACGGTAACGACTCGATCGACGGCAACCGTGGCAACGACGTGGCGTTCATGGGCGCTGGCGACGACACCTTCGTCTGGGATCCAGGCGACGGGAGTGACGTGGTCGAGGGCCAGGACGGCGCCGACACGATGCTCTTCAACGGCGCAGGCGGCCCCGAGCAGGTCGATCTGTCGGCGAGCGGCAACCGCCTGAGGTTCTTCCGGACCCAGGGCACTGTCACGATGGACACGCACGGTGTGGAGCGGGTGGACTTCAATGCTCTGGGGGGCGCCGACACCGTTACCGTCAACGACCTGACCGGAACCGACGTGACCAGCGTGAATGTCGACCTCGGGGGCACCATCGGCGGCGCTGCAGGAGACGGGAGCGCCGATCGCGTCATCGTCAACGCGACCAACGGCAGCGACGCGATCAACGTCAGCGGGGACGCCGGTGGCGTGAAGGTGAGCGGTCTTGCCGCAACGGTCGGGATCCTGCACTCCGAGGCGGCAAACGACCGGCTCGAGATCAATACCCTCGCGGGGACGGACATCGTGGACTCCGGCGGATTGGCCGCCGGTGCAATCCAGCTCTTCCGGGACGGCGTTCTCGTCCCGTAGAGGTCACTTCCGAGACGATACGGGGGGCCCCCACTGTGGGGCCCCCCGCAAGCGACGCGCTCCTGAAAATCACTCATCAGCGTTCGAGGCGCCTTCGCTCTTTGGCAGTGTCTCTCCGCGAGCGATGGAAGACGGAGACGCCCGACGCCGTCTTGTAGGTAACGAAGGAGGGGTTCATTCACGAGGTCACGACGAGTGCACGGTTCGTCCAGCCCGACACGATCGACGAGTCGCTCGGCTCGATCGTCGCGAAGAGCGTTCTCGAGGCGGCCTTGCAGGAGGGCGACGAGGCGCAGCTCTGGTTCGACGTCGGTCGCGGCGAGGACAGCACCCGGCTCGCGGTAGACGTGTCGACCACCGACCTCGAGGAGATCCTCAGGCTCTCCGGTGGTGACGACATCCTGCTTGCGCTCGACGGGGACGCGGTCGCCGGCCTGTTCGACGATCCCGACGTCGAGGGACACGGCGTGAAGGGCGCGCTCGCGATTGCGGTGACGAGCGCGGCCATCCTCGCGCCCGCAGGCCAGGCGGCGCTTCCGCAGACCGCACAGCCTGCCGCGACGGTGCAGCGCGCCAACACGGCAGCGACGACGCAGGTGAGCGCCGCGGCGACGACCCAGGTCGCGAGCCTCGCGGCGACGGTGCAGGTCTCGGGCGCGCAGGCGAAGACGCAGGTCTCGAAGTCGCTCGTGATCAAGGCGAGCGGTCTGAGGCTCCTGCGGGGCGGGCTCGCGCACTAGAGCACACCTCGACCTCGCGCCGCGACTACCCTTCCGCCCGATGACGGCGGTCCGGATCGACGGGAGGGCGCTCGCGCTCGAAGTGCGCGCGGAAGTCGCCGACGACGTCCGAGCGTGGGGCGCGCCCGTCTGCCTCGCCACGATCCTCGTCGGCGACGATCCCGCCTCGCACACGTACGTCGGGTCGAAGCACAAGGCCTCGCAGGAGGCCGGCATCGACTCGCGCGACCACCGATTCCCGTCCCACACGCCCGAGAGCGACATCCTCGAGCTCATCGCCGAGCTGAACGCGGACGAGGCGGTCGACGGGATCCTCGTGCAGCTCCCCCTCCCCGAGCACATGGACGAGCCGACGGTGCTCCGCTCGGTCGATCCGGCGAAGGACGTCGACGGCTTCCATCCCTCGAATGCAGGTCTCCTGTTCCTGGGGGAGCCGTTCCTCGTGCCGGCGACGCCTTCCGGGGTGATGGTGATGCTCGCGAAGCACGGGGTCGAGCTGCGGGGCAAGGACGCCGTCATCATCGGCCGCAGCGAGATCGTCGGAAAGCCCATGGCGATGCTCCTGCTGGCCGAGCACGCGACCGTCACGATCTGCCATTCGCGCACCGTCGACCTCGCCGCACACACGCGCCGGGCCGACGTTCTCGTCGCGGCGGTCGGCCGTGCCGGGCTCGTGACGCCGGAGATGGTCAAGCCCGGGGCGTCCGTCATCGACGTCGGGGTCAACCGCAACGACGAGGGGAAGCTCGTGGGCGATGTCGATCCGGCCGTGTTCGAGGTGGCAGGGCTGATGACGCCGGTGCCGGGCGGCGTCGGACCGATGACGATCGCGATGCTCCTGCGCAACACGTTGACAGCCGCGCAACATCGGCGCGCACGGGTTGCGGCGTCCGGCTCGTAGGCGCTAGCGTTCCGCCCGTTGTTGTGACAATCGCGTCGGCTCCACCATGGGCCGGCGTCATCGCCGTAGGAGGACAGGTAGTGGAGCAGGGCACCGTCAAGTGGTTTTCGAACGAGAAGGGCTACGGCTTCATCGAGCGCGAGGGTGGGGACGACGTCTTCGTCCACTTCTCCGCGATCACGATGGACGGCTTCAAGACCCTCACCGAAGGCCAGCGTGTGGAGTTCGAGGTCGTCCAGGGTCCCAAGGGTGCCCAGGCCGCGAACGTGTCGGCAGCCGCGAGCTGACCAGACGCACATGGAACGTGGCGGCGGGCTCCCGAGAGGGGGCCCGCTCCGTTTGAGAGGATCGATTCGATGGCGATATCCAGAGACGAGGTTCTGCACGTCGCGCGGCTCGCGCGGCTCGCGCTGACGGAGGACGAGGTCGAGCGGCTCACCGGCGAGCTTGCGGCGATTCTCGACGCCGTCGGCATCGTCGCCGAACTCGATCTCGCGGACGTCCCGCCGACGTCGCACCCGCTCGACGTCGTCAACGTCTGGGACGACGACGAGCCGCGTGACTCCTTGAGCCTCGACGACGTCTTCGCGAACGCCCCGGCGCGCGACGGCGACCTGTTCCGCGTCCCGCCGACCGTGTGATGGCTCCCGTGGTCGACACCCTGCGGCTGACCGCAGAGGAAGCCCTCGGCCTCGTCGAGCGTGAGCGGCTCACACGGTTCGTCGTCGCCCCAGATGTTCACGAGGTCGAGCGGATGCGAGGTCGGT
>DATAET010000059.1:0-1796 GCA_036257855.1 Gaiellaceae bacterium
GGGCTACGACACGCCGGTCGGTGCCTGGAAGGTCTTCCGCAAGGAAGTGCGGTCGTGGTCGGTTCCCTACAAGGTCTGGCTGCCCTGGGCGAGCTACTTCGTCGGCGGCGTCGCGTTCCACGAGTACCCGGACGTGCCACCGACCGCAGCGTCGCATGGCTGTGTCCGCGTGCCCCGCTGGGACGCGCGGTGGCTGTACACCCAGACCCCGGTTGGCACGCAGGTCACCGTCATCGCCCGCTCACGATGAAAGCGTTCGCCACAGTCGTAGCGATTGCCGCGCTGGCCCTTCCGGTGAGCGCGGCAACGCCGCCGACGAAGACGCCTGGTGTGCTGAAGGTCGCCCTGGCGATGCCGAGCGCCGGCTTTCAGGTCGGGATCGTCCGCGGGCGTACCGTCATCCTGGCGAGAGGGCTCGAGATCGACCTCGCAACTCAGGTCGCCAAGCGACTGGGCCTGCGGGTCAGCTTCTTGAACGAGGTGACCTTCTCGAAGCTCGTGAAGTCCGGTCCCAACGACTGGGACCTCGCGGTCGCCCAGATATCAGTGACCCCCGGCCGGGCCAGGAGGGTCGACTTCTCGACGCCCTACCTCGAGGCCGACCAGGGTGTCCTCGTTCGCCCCGGCGTCACGCCGACGCCCAGGTCGATCGCCGCCTTGCGCAAGCTGGTCGTGTGCGCTCAGCGCGGCACCACCGGCGGGGCGATCGTCACCAACAGGATCAAGCCCGCACGAAAGCCGCTGTTCCTCGACGACCTTTCGGTGTTGCTCTACGACCTCTTTGCCAAGCGGTGCGACGCCCTCGTCTTCGACGCTCCGACGCTTGCCGTGCTGCGGCGGCAGGCACCCGACCGCTACGGCCCGCTGGTCGGGCGAATCCCGACACATGAGCGATACGCGATCGCGTTCGAGAAGGGAAGTCTGCTTCGTGCCCGCGTCGACACCGCGCTCAGGGCGATCGCCAGGGACGGCACGCTCGCGCGCCTCCGGCAACGCTGGCTCGGCGCGGACCCGGCGAAGCTGCCCGTCTTGCGCTGACATAGGCTCCCGCGGATGAAGCTGCTCGTTCTCGGCGGGACGAAGTTCCTCGGCCGTGCCGCAGTCGAGGCCGCGCTCGCGCGCGGGCACGAGGTCACGCTCTTCAACCGCGGCGAGACGAATCCGGAGCTCTTCCCCGAGGCGGAGAAGCTCCGCGGCGACCGCACGGCCGACCTGAGCACACTCCAGGGCCGAGAGTGGGACGCCGTGCTCGACCCGTCCGGCTTCCTGCCCGCCGTCGTGCGTGCCTCGGCCGAGGCGCTTCGCGACCAGACCGGCCACTACCTCTTCATCTCGAGCATCTCTGCCTACGCAAGCCTCGCCGGCCCGAACGACGAGGACAGCCCGCTCGCGGAGCTCGGGGACCTGCCCGACGACCGGATGCTCGAGGACTACTCGAACTACGGCCCGCTGAAGGTGCTGTGCGAGCGCGCGGCCGCGGAGGCGTTCGGCGACCGCCACGCCATCGTGCGGCCCGGGTTGATCGTCGGCGCACACGACGGGACCGGCCGCTTCACCTACTGGCCCCACCGGATCGCGCGCGGCGGCCAGGTGCTCGCGCCCGCGCCGCCGGATCGCGTTGTCCAGTTCATCGACGTGCGCGACCTCGGCCCGTGGCTTGTCGACCTCTGCGAGCGGCAGGCCACCGGCACGTACAACGCAACGCATCCCGGCCGCAGCTGGGGCGAGGTGCTGGAGACGTGCCGCGAGGTCGCGGACAGCGACGCGACGTTCAGGTGGGTGCCGGACACCTTCCT
>DATAET010000060.1:0-6005 GCA_036257855.1 Gaiellaceae bacterium
GGCGAGGAAGGCGAGACCGTATCCGCGAGCCATGCGCGTGATGTCGAGGAGCAGCGGCGACATCGTCGCGAGGAAGAGAAAGAGCACGGCCGACAGTGCTCCCACGCGCCGGTGCAGCCAGACCGTCACGACCGCGACGCCCAGCAGGAACGGGACGACGGACCAGAGGCGGAGCGCGACGGCCGACTCGCCGAGCACCGAGGTCGTGGCCCACCCCAAGAAGCTGAAGAGCTCGTGGTTGTTCGGGATGTACGGGCCGGCGAGGATGGCATGCGGTCCACCGCGGACGTCGTTCACCACGGTGCGGATCTCGTCGCAGCAGTAACCCGCACCCAGTCCGAAGAGTCGCGACCAACACAGAATGGATCCGAGGACTGCGTACGACGTTGCGACGAGGACTCGGCGAGTGCGCGTCACATCACTCGACAGCGAATCAGCGTCCGCATGACGCGAAGCCCGTCGAGGGCCGTCAGCTTCTTTCCGGCCTCGCGTGACCGTGCGCGGTACGAGATCGGCACCTCGTGGATCCGCTCGCCGGACCGGAGGACGCGCGCTGCGATCTCCGGCTCGATCGCGAACCCACGCTCTCGGAGCTTCAGCGAGCGGAAGAGCTCCGTCCGCATCGCCTTGTGGCCCGTCATCACGTCGGAGATCCAGCAGTTGTAGATGACGTTGGTCGCCATCGTCACCGCCTTGTTCCCAATCACGTACCAGAAGCTGAACGACGACTGGGACGTCCACGCCCGCGTGCCGAAGACCACGTGTGCGTCGCCCGTGAGGAGCGGCTCGAGCACCTCCGCGAGGTCGGCGGCGCGGTACTCGAGGTCCGCGTCGAGGATCGCCGCGAACTCTTCCGTCGCGTGCCTGAGCGCGGTACGAACGGCGGCGCCCTTGCCGAGGTTCCGCTCGTGGAAGACGACCTTCACGTTGTCGGCCCACGTCCGCGAGCCGAGCAGCTCCCGGGTACCGTCGGTCGAGCCGTCGTCGACGATCACGAGCTGGCGGGCGGCGACGGGGAGGTCGGCCGTGAGGACGTCTTCGATCGCGGCCTCGATGGTCGCGCGCTCGTCGAACACGGGCATGAGAATGGAGAGGCCGTCGGCCATCGTCTCGGGACAGTTCGACTGGCGGCGCCGAGGTCCTACCGACGCGCGCTCCAGGTCGCCGCGTTGCCGCGGAGAGTTGCCGGTCGTCTACCCATCCCACAGGTACGCGTCGGCGAGCTGGTTGCGCGCGCCGGCGATCGGAAACGGAACGAGCGACGGGTTGCGATCGACCAGGATCGCGGCGTCGGCTCTGCCTCGCACCAGAAGGGACATAGAACTGCTCGTCCAGCCCCAGAGCACCGCACGACGGCTCGGCGGCAGGACGTCCACGGCGTGCACTACGCCTCGTCGCCGGTCGACCTCGCGCCGGAACGTATCCAGGCTACGCGACCAGCTCAGCACAGGTTGCACGTTCACCGCGACCATTGCAGCGACCAACACGGTAGGGGCGACGACGAGGATGCGCTGAACGACACGCTCGTCCTTCGGCTCCCCCTCCGAGAGGGTCGGGTATTGCCCTCGGATCCACTGCCACCAGAGGAACAACACGAGCATGAGGCCCGCCACGGCCGCGCCACCGCGAGCGTGAAATGCGGTGACGGTGTTCGGCTCGAGACCGACGAGGGCAACGACGAGAGCGGCGCAGGCCGCGGCGAGCGTGAAGCTCCGTCCGGTTCCGTCGAGCCACGGCCCGAGGGACGCGATGACTGCCGCGATGCCCGCAAGGGCGAGATAGAACGGCCAGGGCTCGAGCGAGACGACAAAGTAGAGGAAGGACTGTGAGTGCGTTTGGGTTCGAGCCTGGGTGCCGATCACAGCCACGGGGACCGAAAGGAGCGAGAGCGCGCCGACGATCGCGCAGCCGTACCTCTCGGCGCGGGTTTGCGCGCGGGTCGCACGCCAGGCCGCCCAGACGGCCAAGACCGAGCCGGTCACGACCGCTGTCTCATAGCTGGCAACGAGCACCGAAGCTGCCGCGGCTGCGAGCGCGATGTCACGCCAACGCCACGTCCGCGGTTGCCAGAGGAGGACCGCGACGAGGATCGTGAGCGGTACGGCGAGAACGAGCTCGCTCACGCTGAAAAACCACGTCGCCCCGGCGCAGAGGCCCGCGATCATCGCCACGGCGGCGCAGACGAGCCGGTCAGTGCGGCTCAGTATGACTGCGAGCGACCACGCGAGCGCGGGCAGGAGGAGCTGTCCGACACCCAGCAGGATCGAGAGAAGGTGAGTGTCGGTAACGCCTGCCCGAGCGGCGAGTACCACGGCCTCTTGGTGAGCCGTCTCGCCGAGAATCCGCGAGTCGAAGCCGTACACATCCTTGCTTCCCAGGACGCGAACGAGCTGAAAGGAGCCATCGGCGGCCAGGGCCACCGACTGCACGGTCATTGCGGCGGACAAGCCGATGAGGAGCGAGCAAACGACCAGGACAGCGCTGCTGGGCATTGAACGGCCGATCATCGAACGAAGTATCGACCGCGGTGCGGACTCTCCTTCGGCTCCCACGTCCACCTGCGGTTGACGGCGAGCTGGCTCGAGTGACGCCGATAGAGTCCGCGCCGATGAAGATCGCCGTCTGCGTGAAGGTCGTTCCGGACGCGATCGTCCACAAGCGGATCGATCCAGTGACGAAGCGTCTCGACCGCTCCGGCGAGGTGGCTCTCAACCCGACCGACCTGAACGCGGTGGAGGAGGCCCTGCGGATCAAGGAGGCGCAGAGCGGGGAGGTCGTGCTCGTATCGCTCGGCCCGGAGAAGGCGGCGGACTCGCTTCGCAAGGGCCTCGCGATGGGCGCGGACCGTGCGGTGCTCGTGACCGACGCGGCCGCCGCCGGATCGGACCTCCTCGGCACGACGACTGCGCTCGTCGCCGCGCTCGAGCGCGAGGGCGCAGACCTCGTCCTGTTCGGCCAGTCCTCCAGCGACGGCGACGGCGCAGTGTTGTGGGCCGCGGTCGCCGAGCGGCTCGGCCGGCCCGTGGTCTCGCAGGTCGCGGGGCTCGCCGTCGAGAGCGGCGAGGTTCGAGGCAAGCGACAGACCGAGCACGGATACGACACGATCACGGCTCCGCTCCCCGCGATCGTCGCGGTCTCGGACGCGATCAACGAGCCGCGCTACCCATCGCTCAAGGGGATCATGGGCGCAAAGACAAAACCGCAGGATTCGCTCTCCGTTCCCGATCTGGGGCTGACCGCGGAGGTCGTAGGAGAAGCTGGCTCACGAACGACCGTGCTGGAGATCGCCCCGCCCCCGACCCGCGGCGATTCCGTGAAGATCGAGGACGACGGATCCGCGGCGCAGAAGATCCTCGACCTCCTCGTCGAGAGGAAGCTCGTATGAGTTTCCTGGTGTTCCTCGAGCACTACCACGGTGCGCTCGAGAAGGGCGGGCTCGGCGTCCTCTCGAAGGCCGCGGCGCTCGGCGAGACGGTAGGCGTCGTGCTCGGCGAGGACGCCGCGACCGTCGCGGCCGGTGCCGGAGCGTACGGAGCAGCGAAGGTTTATGCGTGCGAGCAGCCCGAGCTCGCCGCACCCCTCCCGCAACCGCGAGTCGACGCGCTCGCGGCCGCGGTCGAGGTCTCCGGTGCCGACACCGTCCTCTTCGCCGCGTCGGTGCTCGCCTCCGACGTCGCGGCGGCGCTCGCGGCGCGGCTCGAGGCGGGCTTGAACTGGGATCTCACAGACATCTCGCTCGAGGACGGCGAGCTCGTCGGCCAGCGACCGGCGTTCGGCGACACCGTGCTCGTCGACGTCGGGTGGAAGGACGCGCCTCGACTCGGTCTCGTAAGGGCCGGGACGTTCGAGCCGGTGGAGACGGGCGGGACCGCCGACGTCGAGACGCTCGAGCCGTCGTTCTCGGACTTCTCTACCCTCGCGACCCTGGTCGAGCAGACCCAGGAGGCGTCGAGCGGACCGTCGATCGAGGACGCCGACATCATCGTCGCGGGAGGCCGCGGCCTCGGCTCGCCGGACGCCTTCTCGCTCGTCGAGGAGCTCGCGGCAGCGCTCGGCGGCGCGGTGGGCGCGACGCGGGCGGTCGTCGACGCCGGCTGGTACCCGTACGCGACGCAGGTGGGCCAAACGGGGAAGACCGTGTCGCCGAAGCTCTACATCGCGTGCGGGATCTCGGGCGCGATCCAGCACAAGGTCGGGATGCAGGGCTCGGGGACCATCGTCGCGATCAACAAGGACCCGAACGCGCCCATCTTCGACTTCTGCGACATCGGGGTCGTCGGAGACCTGCACCAGATCGTCCCGAAGCTCACGGAGCTCGTGCGCGCGCGGGGCTAGGGCGTGGCCAGACCGATCGACTTCGCACCGCCCTTCGGCCCGATCGACGCGGTGGGCGCGCCGACCGATCCGCCCGAGGAACGGATCGACGTGGGGGTCCTCATCGTCGGTGCCGGGCCCGGTGGCCTCGCGTGCGCGATCCGGCTCGGGCAGCTGCTCGAGGAGCACCCGGAGATTCGCGAGCGCCTCGGCGACGTCCCCGTAGCCGTGCTCGAGAAGGGCAAGCAGGCCGGCTCGCACCTCCTCTCGGGGGCCGTCGTGAACCCGTCGCCGCTGCGGGAGCTCTTCCGCGGTCGCCTGCGGACGGCGGACCTGCCGACGTACGGCGAGGTCCCCGGCGAGGCGGTCTACGTCCTCACGCGCAGGTCGGCGTATCGCATCCCGCCGCCGCCGACGATGCGGAACCACGGCAACGTCGTCCTCTCCGTCTCCGAGCTCGGGCGCTTCCTCGGGGAGCAGGCGGAGGCAGGCGGGGCTGCGGTTCTCCCGGAGACGTCGGCCGTGAAGCTGCTCGCCCAGCACGGCCGCGTGCTCGGTGTGCGGACCGGTGACCGCGGGCGCGGTCGCAACGGCGAGAGGCTGCCGACCTTCGAGCCCGGGAACGACATCGTGGCGCGCCTGACCGTCCTCGCGGAGGGCTCGCAGGGCCACCTGACGAGCGCCGCCCTCGACGAGTTCGGGCTGCGGGGCGAGAACCCGCAGATCTGGGCCCTCGGCGTGAAGGAGGTCTGGCGAGTCCGCAAGCCCCTGCGGAAGATCATCCACACCATCGGGTGGCCGCTGCGGACGTCGGCGAGCTTCGGCGAGTTCGGCGGCTCGTTCGTGTACCCGATGGGCGACGACCTCGTGACGCTCGGCTTCGTCGCCGGTCTCGAGTCGGCGGACGTGGAGTTCTCGGTCCACGACGTGCTCCAGGAGTTCAAGACACATCGCCTCATCTGGAAGATCCTGGGCGGCGGCGAGCGCGTGGCGTGGGGGGCCAAGACCATCACGGAGGGCGGCTTCTACTCACTCCCGTCGAGATTCAACGCCCCGGGTCTCCTGCTCGTGGGCGAGGGAGCCGGCCTCGTCAACGTCCCGCGGCTCAAGGGTGTCCACTACGCGATCGAGTCGGGTCGGCTCGCCGCGGAGACGGCGTTCCGTGCCCTTCAGGCTGGCGAGGTCCCGAGCCGGCTCGGCGCGCTCGACTCGTACGACGAGTCGCTCCGCGCCAGCCGGTACTGGAAGGAGCTGTACGAGGTCCGGAACATGCGGCAAGCCTTCGACAAGGGCTTCTTCGTCGGCGGGGCGCTCGCGAGCATGATGACGGTGACGAAAGGCCGGGCACCGAACGGCCGCTTCCCCACGCATCCCAACTCGGCCGCCCCGCTGAAGCGGACCGGGCGCGCGTCGCGCTATCCGGCGCCCGACGGGAAGTACCTCTTCGACAAGCTCTCCTCCGTCTTCGCCTCGGGCAACAGGACGCGGGACGACCAGCCGAACCACTTGAAGGTCCGCACCACCGTACGCCGACCTGTCGCCGAGGCGTGGAAGTGGATGTGCCCGGCCCACGTGTACGAGGTCGGCCGGGACGTCGGCGACGGGATGGTGACGGTCGAGGTCACGCCGTCGAACTGCGTGCAGTGCGGCGCGATCAGCGCGAAGGGCGGGAGGCTCACGCCTCCCGAGGG
>DATAET010000061.1:0-5196 GCA_036257855.1 Gaiellaceae bacterium
CATGAGCAGGTGCTGCCAGTCCATGTTGACCTTGACGTTGTCGAGGCCCTGGGCACGCAGCTTGTGGATGACGTGCAGCGTCATCCCGATGTTGCGCATGAGGATCTTCATCGCGGGCTCGGAGTTCTTGTGCTCGAGGAAAAGGAGGATCCCGTGCTCACGGCAGCGCTCGGCGGCCTGCCCGATTCCGTCCAGGAGCCACGCCCACGACTCCGCGTACGGCGTCTGGAACGGGTAGTTGTAGCCCTCGATCCCGGGCCAGATGATGAAGTGGGCGCCGAGCTCGCCGGAGAAGTCGATCGCGTCGAGGGTCCGCTTCACCGCCTCGGCACGCGTGAGCGGGTCGGGCGAGACGAGGCCGCCTCTGCCGAACCGCGGGTCGAGGTGGAGGCCCGTCGCCATGCAGTAGACGTCGTGCTCGCCGAGCGCGGCGAGTACCTCGTCCCGGTTCTCCTCGTTCAGCTCCTGCGGGTAGTGGAACTCGTAGCCGTCGATGAGGTCGCCGAGCCCGTCGATCGCACGCCGTACGCGCTCGGCCGTCGCCTCGCCCGCCCATTGCGGCTGGTACCCGCCGGGGACGAAGCGCGTCACCATCGACCCGAGGGCCCAGATCCCGAGTGAGGTCTTCACGAGCGGGCGTAGTATCCCGCGCGACGTGGAGGGGCGCGAGCGGAACGAGATCGGGATCGGCATGCTCGGCTACGCGTTCATGGGCAAGGCGCATTCGAACGCGTTCCGCAAGATCGCGTACATGACGTGGCCGCCGCCGCTCCACCCCCGGCTTGTCGCGGTCGCGGGGCGCGATGCCGAGGCGGTGAGCGAGGCGGCGGCCCGCTACGGCTTCGAGCGCTCGACGACGCACTGGGAGGACCTGATCTCGGATGCCGCGATCGGGCTCTTCGACAACCTCGGGCCGAACGCGCTCCACGCCGAGCCGACGATCGCCGCCGCCGAGGTGGGCAAGCACGTCGTGTGCGAGAAGCCGCTCGGTCGCGACGCGGACGAGAGTTACGAGATCTGGCGCCGGGTCGCCGCGACCGGCGTCGTGCACATGTGCGCCTTCAACTACCGCTTCGTGCCGGCGGTTCGACTCGCGCGCGAGCTCATCGACGCGGGCGACCTGGGCGAGATCCGGCACTTCCGGGGCCGCTACCTCCAGGACTGGGGCGACACGACCGAGCAGGTGTGGCGCTTCGAGCGCGACGCCGCCGGCTCGGGAGCGCTCGGCGACCTCGCCGCACACGTCGTCGACCTCGCGCGCTACCTCGTCGGTGACATCGACGCCGTCGGAGGCTTCGTCCGGACCTTCGTCCCCGAACGCGAGGTCGACGATGCGGTCGAGGCGACGGTCGAGTTCGCAGGCGGCGCCGTCGGAACGCTCGAGGCCACACGCCTGGCGCTCGGCCGGCGCAACGCGTTCCAGTGGGAGATCAACGGAACGAAGGGCTCGCTCGCGTTCGACATGGAGCGCCTGAACGAGCTGCAGGTCTTCCGGGACGACGGGGACCGCGCCCGTGGCTTCAAGACCGTGCTCGTCTCTGAGGCGGACCACCCGTTCTGGGAGCACTGGTGGCCTCCGGGTCACGTCATCGGCTGGGGCGACACCTTCGTGCACGAGCTCCACCACGTCCTCGCCGCGATCGCGGGGGACGGGGAGGTCGCTCCGCACGGTGCCACGTTCGAGGACGGCTACCGCGCGGCCGAGGTGTGCGACGCCATCGTGCGCTCGAGCGCGAGCGGTCGGCGCGAGCAGGTCGGCTATCGCTCCCTCTGATTGACCTCGCACGGATTCGTAATAGAGTCCCCGGCGCAGGCAACCACCAGCAAGGAGGAGGCAAGTGAAGCGAGTTTTTCGGAAGTCCGCGGCGACGGGTCTCGCCGTACTCGTGGCCAGCGTCGCAGTTGCGGTGGTCGCCACCGGCGCGACGGCGCGGAGCCAGGCGAACATTCAGGTGTGCGTCCTGCTCCCGGACACGAAGTCGTCCGTCCGCTGGGTCCAGTTCGACGCGCCTGACTTCGCGAAGGCGCTGAAGAAGGCAGGCGTCACGTATTCGATCACGAATGCGCTGAACGATCCGCAGAAGATGGTCGCGCAGGCGGACGCGTGCCTCGCCGGCGGTGCGAAGGTGGCCGTGATCACCGACATCGCGGCCGGCACGTCGATTGCGATCCAGAAGAAGTTCGCGAAGGCGGGCGGGAAGTCGATCGACTACGACCGTCAGGTGGTCGGCGGCATCGCGTCGGTCTACGTCACGTTCGACGGCAAGGCGGTTGGCGCCGCACAGGCCAAGGGCGTCGTGGGTGCGCTGAAGGGCAAGAGCAAGCCCGTCGTCGCCGAGCTGTGGGGCGGGCCGACCGACCAAAACGCGTTCTGGTTCAAGAGCGGGAACGACGCCGTCCTCAACCCGCTGTTCAGCAGCGGCAAGCTGACGAAGGGCCCGCAGCAGTTTGTGCCCGACTGGCTGGCCACGAACGCCGCTCCCATCTTCACGCAGATGCTGCTCCGGACGGGCAACAAGATCGACGGCGCGATTGCGGCGAACGACAACATCGCCGGTGCGGTCGTCGCGACGCTGAAGGCGAAGCACCTCGACCCGATCGCACTCTCGGGCCAGGACGCGACGCCGCAGGGCGTCCAGAACATCATCTCGGGCTGGCAGACGATGACCGTCTACAAGTACGTGCCGGACGAGGCGAACGCGGCCGCGGCAGCGGCGGTCGCGCTGCTCAAGGGCAAGAAGGTGCCGGGCATCAACGGGTTCCGCAAGAACGGGTCGAAGAAGGAGCCGACCGTAGCCCTCCCGGTGGTCTCGATCACGAAGGCGAACTACACGAGGCTCTTCAGGGACGGCTTCATCAAGCGCAGCCAGGTCTGCATCGGGGAGTACAAGCAGTACTGCAAGTAGTCGGGTTACGACGAGGTGGTGGAGGCACCCTCGAGGTGCCTCCACCGGCTCGGTGTGGTAGGAAACGCCTCACGTGAGCGAGACACCACTCCTCGAGCTCCGCGGAATCTCGAAGTCGTACGGGTCGGTGCAGGCGCTCTCGGACGTCGATTTCGAGGTCCGCGACGGCGAGGTGATGGCGCTGGTCGGCGACAACGGGGCCGGCAAGACGACGCTCATCAAGTGCGTCGCCGGGATTCACGGCTTCGACAGCGGCGAGATCCTGTTCGCGGGAGAGCCCGTGGCGATCCACGGACCGAAGGACGCGGCGAAGCTCGGGATCGAGGTCGTCTACCAGGACCTCGCGCTCTGCGACAACCTGGACGTGGTCCAGAACATGTACCTCGGCCGCGAGGAGCGCGACTGGCTCTGGCGCCTGAAGGAGCCGCCGATGGAGCAGCATACGGCGGAGACGCTGAAGTCGCTCGCCGTGACCACGATCCGCTCCATCCGCCAGCCCGTGGCGTCGCTCTCCGGCGGCCAGCGGCAGTCGGTCGCGGTGGCGAAGGCCGTCCAGTGGAACTCGAAGCTCGTCATCCTCGACGAGCCCACGGCCGCGCTCGGCGTGGCCCAGACCCGTCAGGTGCTCGAGCTCGTCAAGCGGCTCGCGGACCAGGGCCTGGCGGTCGTGCTCATCTCGCACAACCTGCACGACGTCTTCGAGGTCGCGACCAGGATCACCGTCCTCCGGCTCGGCCGCGACGTCGGTGTGTACGAGCGTGGGAAGACGACGCAGCAGGAGGTCGTGCAGGCGATCACGGCCGGCGTTCCCACGAAGATCGCGGGCATCGCGGAGAACGTGCCGGAGCTCGCGTCGTGAGAACGGAAGTCGAAGCCGAGGTAGCAGCACCAGGCATCGGACTTCCCGAAGAGCAGTTGGAGGTGCCGCGGGGACTCTGGGGCCGGGCGCGCGACAACCTGCGGACGGGCAACCTCGGCATCCTCCCGATCGTCATCGGCCTGGTCTTCATCGTCGTCTTCTTCAGCTTCAAGGCGACGAACTTCTTCACCGCCGACAACTTCAACAACATCATCATCCAGCTCGCGGGCACCTGCATGCTCGCGTACGGCGTCGTGTTCGTGCTCCTGCTCGGCGAGATCGACCTCTCGATCGGCTACCTGAGCGGCCTGGCGGCGGTGGCGGTGGCAGAGCTCCAGCTTCCGGGGGCGGATCACGACGCCCCGTTCGGGGTCATCGCGCCCATCTCCGGACTGCTCGCGATCCCGATCGCGATCGCCATCGCGGGCGGACTGGGCGCGGCACAGGGCACGATCGTCGCCAAGGTCGGCGTGCCGTCGTTCGTCGTCACCCTGGCCGGCTTACTCATATTCCAGGGCGTGATCCTGCACCTGCTCGAGGTCCGGGGCACGATCCTGATCCAGGACCATTGGATCAACGACACTGCCTACTACTACTTCTCCCACACGTGGGGCTGGATCGTCGCCGGGATCATCACCGTCGGCTACGCGGCGATAGTGATAGGACACGTCGTCGGCCGTCGACGCGCCGGCCTCGCCGTCCGCCAGCCGTGGCTGGAGGCTGCGAAGCTCGTCGGCGTCGCCGTCGCCAGCTTCGGGACGGTCGCGATCTGCAACCACGCCGAGGTGCCCACGGGCCTCCCGCTCGCCGGGGTGCTCGTGCTGATCTTCCTCGTCGGACTGACGTACCTGGCGAAGCGGACGCCCTTCGGCCGCCACGTCTACGCGGTGGGCGGGAATGCCGAGGGGGCGCGGCGCGCCGGCATCAACGTCGCTCGGATCCGCATCCTCGTCTTCATGATCTCGGGCGCCATGGCAGGTGTCGGGGGGATCATCCTCGCGGCGAACGTGAACTCCGTCGATCTGAACGTCGGCGGCGGGACGCTCTTGCTGAACGCGATCGCGGCAGCGGTCATCGGCGGCGTGAGCCTCTTCGGGGGGCGTGGTGAGGTGCGGGGAGCGCTCCTCGGCGCGCTCGTCATCGCCACGGTCTCGAATGGTCTCAACACGGCCGGCTACAGCAACGGGACGATCTACGTCGTCACCGGCGCGATCCTGCTCTTCGCGGTCACGCTCGACACGATCGCTCGCCGCCTGCAGGTGCGCTCGGGCCGCTAGCGCGCGGTACCGCCGAAGAAGCGCTGCGCCCGCGTCCAGGCCCTCGCGCCGGCTGCGGCGCCGACTCGTCGTCCCGCGATGTCGTCGGCGGCTGTCTGCGTCCCCGCGAAGACGCCGGCAAGCCCCGCCTCGTCGGCGGCGCTCCTGTAGGTCG
>DATAET010000062.1:0-1638 GCA_036257855.1 Gaiellaceae bacterium
TGATTGCCCGGCGATGTCGCGACTACCAGCTTGGCGCTGCGCACCAACCTTCGAGGCGGGCGACCGCCCGCCCAAGCTCGCGAGCCGAGAAAGCGTGGATCTTGGTGTACTCGACGAGCGGAACGCGGGGCGCAGGATCACGTCCCGCAAGCGCCATGAGGGCGTAAGCGATCGGTAGCGCATGCGTGACGACGAGCGTGACGCGCTCTGGCCGCTCGACGATCGTCCGAAATCCGGACGCGTAGCGAGCAACTAACGCCTGTCTTCGCTCGCCGCCGCCGGGAGGCTCGGCCGCCGAGTCGTTCGCAAGCGCCCAGTCAAGGTAGGCCTCGAGCGGACCGCCTTCGTAGCGGCCGTACAGCGCGTCGTTGAGCTCGGGCAGGACAAGCCGCGGAACTGTCCTGCCCGCGAGCGCGACATCCGCGGTCTCGCGGGTCCGCTCGAGCTCCGATGTCACGCAGAGGTCGATGGCTTCGCCGGAGATGTCGTGCGCGAGTGCACGCGCCTGCGCCGCGCCGCGCTCGCTCAAGGGGCATGGGACGTCAACCCTTCCCGTTGCGAGCCCTCGTGCGCTGAAGACACTCTCTCCGTGACGGACGAGAAGCGCTCGCTCCATCCGGTTGCCGTTTAGGTCAGCTGACGTCCGCTGCGACCAGCAGGTCGTCGCCGGCCTGGTGGACGGACCGGTTCGTGAGGCGAACGCTCTCCGCGACATGTGCGACACCGAGGTCGCCGACGGCGTCGATGCCCGTCCCCATGATGGTCGGCGCGATCCCAACGATGAGGCGATCAACGAGCTTCTCGGCGAAGAACGACGTGATCACGCGTGCCCCGCCCTCGACGAGGAGCGAATCGACCCCGAGTGTTTGCAGGGTCTGGAGAGCGCTGCCGAGGTCGACGCCGCGCGGGCTGGAGTCGACGACGTGGACGCCCACCGCGCGCGCACGGAGGGCGGCGCGACGCTCCTCGCTCGCGGGCTCTGTCGTGATCACGACAGTCCCGGCCCGGTCGTCGAGGACGCGTGCAGTCGACGGCAGGCGCAAGGTCGTGTCGAGGACGACCCGAAGCGGCGACGAGCCGGGAACCATGCGCACGGTCAACTGGGGATCGTCGATGATCGCGGTGCCGACGCCGACGAGCACGGCGTCGCACGCCGCGCGAAGGCCGTGCGAGATTCGCCGCTCGGCCTCGCTCGAGATCCACTTTGCGTCTCCTCGCCGCGTCGCGATCCGCCCGTCGACTGTCTGCGCGTACTTGAGCACGACGTAGGGCCGCCAGGCCGGCCCCGCGGCGCGCCCGAGCAGGGGTGCCACGTTGGTCGCCTCGCCGATCGGATTGCCGTCGAGCGGCACGCCGGCGGGGGCGAGGTGCCCGAGCCTCGCCTCCTTGGCATTCAGATACTCGATGTTTCGGACGTGCGGCGACGTCTGGAGTGGGACGGTCCGCTCGACGTCGATCCCGGCGCGTGTGAGTGCCTCCGCCTTGCTCGGATTATTTGTAAGCAACCGAACCGACCGGACACCAAGGAGGCCAAGGCAGCCTGCGGCGGTGTCGTATGTGCGCGCGTCCGGCGGAAAGCCGAGGTGGCAGTTCGCGTCGATCGTGTCGGCACCGCTCTCCTGAAGCATGTACGCGCGC
>DATAET010000063.1:0-13305 GCA_036257855.1 Gaiellaceae bacterium
ACGCCCGGTGCTCGTGGGCGTCTCGCGCAAGAGCACCCTCGGCAAGGTCGTCGGCGACGCGAGCTCGAAGTCCGCCCTCGTCCCGGCCTCCGTCGCGGCCGCCGTCAGCGCCTACGACCGCGGGGCCTGGATGATCCGCGCCCACGACGTCCGCGAGACGGTCGACGGGCTCGCGGTCGCGGCCGCGGTCGAGCGGGGGAGGGTCACGGCGTGACGATCGAGCTTCGCAGTCTGGTCGTCTTCGGCCACCACGGGTTCCTCGAGGAGGAGCGCCGCCTCGGGCAGCGGTTCCTCGTCGATCTCTGGGTGGATGTCCGGGGCTCGGCGGACGAGACCGACCGGATCGAAGAGACCGTCGACTACCGACGGCTCGCCGCGCTCGTACGCGAGGTCTTCGGCGGCCGGGAGCGACTGCTCCTGGAAGGTCTCGCCGGCGCGATCGCAGACGGGATCCTCGAGCGCTTCGCGGCCGTCGAGCGAGCGCGGGTTCGCGTGCGGAAGCCCGACGTCGTGCTCGATCCGCCGGTCGAGTACGCAGCGGTCGTCGTCGAGCGCGTGCGCGAGTGACACGAGCGTACGTCGGGCTCGGCGCGAACCTCGGCCCTCGTGAAGAGACGCTCCGCCGCGCGTTGGAGCTCCTGCGGCGGTCACCGGGGGTCGATGTTCTCGCCGTCTCGGAGCTCCGTGAGACCGAGCCGGTGGGCGTGATCGAGCAGCCGCGCTTCCTGAACGGGGCTGCCGCGCTCCAGACGAGCCTGTCGGCGCGCGAGCTGCTCGACCTGCTGCTCGAGGTCGAGCGCACGCTGGGCAGGGTTCGCGACGAGCGCTGGGGGCCTCGCCTGATCGACCTCGACCTGCTCCTCTACGGCGCCGAGACGATCGACGAGCCGGGCCTCGACCTGCCGCATCCACGCCTCCACGAGCGAAGGTTCGCGCTCGAGCCGCTCGCGGAGCTCGATCCTGAGCTCGTGATCCCGGGCCGCGGGCGAGTGTCTGCGCTCCTCTCGGCGCTAGACTGAACCGCCATGTCGCACCTGGACGACCTCGACGAGTTCGAAGCCGAGCTCGAGCTCGCGCTGAAGCGCGAATACTCCGCCGTCTTCTTGCTCTTCCGGTACTGCGTGCTCACGCAGGATGCCACGTACCTCTGCAACAAGCTCGACGTCGAGGCGCTCCCGCAGGTGAGCTACCCGTACTTCCACGTGCGCATGGAGGACGTCTGGGTGTGGGACAAGAATCGTCCGAGTCGCATGATCCCGCGTGCCGAGGTGTACACCTCGGGGGACGTGACCGTCGAGGAGCTCCGGGGCGAGGGCGAAGAGCCCACGCTCACGGCGGAGGCGCTGGCCGAGCGCATCGGCCAGCCGTTCTCGGGCGACGACGAGTCGGTGTAGCTACCCGCGCTGCCAGCGGTCGCGTTCCGCGATCCACTGGGCGAAGCGGCCTCTGGGCGAGCCCAGATACTCGCGGAGGACGTCGTCGAAGGAGGCGACCTCCTCGCGGAGCTGGAACATCAGATAGTCGAGCTTGCGCGCCGGGTCGCAGACGTGCTCGTCGCGCGCCGCCACGCTGACCGACGCACCGCACTCGGTGCAGGGCATGTGGCGCGAGCTGGCGAAATAGGCGGACATTGTCTCGGGAGGTGGCTGGACGTCTCATGCTGACCGCTGGTTGGACCCCGGACAACGGAGGAAAGGACGGCCTCAGCTGGATGAAAGGACGGGTAGATGAGAGGCGCCTCGCCAGCGCCCAGGCGTCTGCGGAGCAGTCGCCGTCATGAATTTCGCGCGACCGGAACTCCGCGCTAGCGGAGTTCCGGTCTGGCGCAAGATGCGCCGTCCGCGCCCTGTTTCGCGATCAGGATCTCGCCGGAGCGGGGACAGCGCCGAGCTGCACGAGCATGCCAAGCGTGTCCCAGATGAGCCAGTCCTCGACTATCTTCCCGCCTTCGAAACGGGAGAAGGTCAGCCCAGTGACGGTGACCTCTTTCCCAGTCGCCGAGATACCCGCGAGCTCACCCTGATGCGTGCCCCGGGCCGTCCAGCGCGTCGCGACGCGGTCGCCCTCGGCGAACTGATCATCGATGGTGAATCGGGCATCCGGAAAGGCAGCCAGGTACTTCTCGATTTGCGCCTTGAAGCCCTGTGGGCCGCGAATCGGCTCGGGCTCCGAGGGGTCGTGACCGACGAATCCGGGCGCGATGTACTCGTCGACCACGTCCATGTTGCCCTTCCACGGCTCCTCGAACAGGAGCCGCACGATCTTCTTGGCATCCGTCATAGGCGCTCCTTTCGCTCGCCATCGACGGAAACCGACGACGGAGAGGACAGCTGCGAACAACCCTGTCACGACGTACGCAGCCCTACGCGTCCGCCCTCGACTCCGTCTTCGGAACACGGTTCCTCCACCTTACTCCTCTCGATCGGCACGTCGCGACCCCGATCGGGATCGCCCGCTCTGATTCACTTGCGCGATGCTGCTTGCGGTCGATGTCGGCAACACGCAGACGGCGCTCGGCCTGTACCGGGACGGCCAGCTCGTCGACCACTGGAGGCTCGCGACGGAGCGCTCGACGACGGCGGACGAGCTGGGCGTCCTGCTGACCGGCCTCCTCGACTTCGACGGCGTCGACGGCATCTGCCTCGCCTCGACGGTGCCCGTGCTCGTTCGCGAGTGGGAGATGCTGGCGGAGAAGTGGGCCCACGCGCCGCTTCTCGTCGTCGGCCCGGGGGTCAAGACCGGGATCCCGATCCGCTACGACGATCCGCGCGAGCTCGGCCCCGACCGGATCGCGAACGCCATCGCGGCCAAGGAGCGCTACGGGGCGCCCGTCATCGTCGTCGACTTCGGCACGTCCACGAACTTCGACGTCGTGTCTCCCGAGGGAGAGTACGTCGGCGGAGTGCTCGCCCCGGGCGTCGAGGTCTCCATGGACGCGCTCTTCGCGCGTGCCGCGCGCCTCGTCACGGTCGACTACTCGGCACCGCGATCGGTGATCGGGAAGACGACCATCAGCGCACTCCAGTCAGGCCTGGTGTACGGCTTCGCGGGCCAGGTGGACGGGATCGTTCGCAGGATCCGCGCCGAGCTCGGTGCCGAAGCGCCGGCCGTCGCCACCGGGGGTCTTGCCGATCTCGTCGCGCCGCACTCGGAGACGATCGAGCGGGTCGACCCGTTCCTCACGCTCGAAGGCCTTCGTCTCGTCTGGGAGCTGAGTTCGTGATCCCGGATCCGCCCGCCGTCGGGCTCTTCGTCCTGGCGGCGCTCGCGCTGCTACTCGTGCCGGGACCGGCCGTCCTCTACGTCGTCGCCCGGTCGATCGAGCAGGGCCGTCGTGCGGGGCTGGTGTCGGTGCTCGGAATCCACGTCGGCACGCTCGCCCACATCGCCGCCGCGACGCTCGGCCTGTCGGCGCTCGTCCTCTCCTCGGCGGTCGCATTCACGGCGGTCAAGATCGCGGGTGCCGTGTACCTCATCGGGCTCGGCTTGTGGACGCTGCTCTCGAAGCGCGCGGAGCCGGAGGTCGCCCTGGGCGGAGAGCGGAACCTCAGGCGGACGTTCGCGCAAGGGGTCGTCGTGAACGTCCTCAACCCGAAGACGGCGCTCTTCTTCCTCGCCTTCCTCCCCCAGTTCGTCGATCCCAACGCGAGCCACCCTGCCGTGCAGATCGCGTTCCTCGGCGTGCTGTTCGCCCTCCTCGGCCTGGTCACCGACTCGCTGTGGGCCATCGCGGCCGGCACCGCGGGTGGCCTGCTCCGCCGCTCGCGCCGATTCGTGCGCGCCCAGCGCTACGTGACCGGCGCGGTGTATGTCGGCCTCGGCGTCGCCACCGCTCTCGTGGGCGGCGAGGACTAACCCCCGCCGTAGATCGAGACGGGTAGCTCGAGCGTGAGCTCCCTCCCCGTGGGAACCTCCGCCTCGAGCCGCTCGAGGATCTCGGCCGCGCCCGTGGCTGCGGCGAGGAGGCGGCGCTCGACCTCGTCGGTCGAGTCGAGCTGCACGAGCTCCTGCTTGAACTCCTTCGGGAAGCGGCCGTGCCCGAGGTACCACCCGTAGAACTTCTTGAGGAACCCCGCTGCGCGGCGCTCCCCGAGCTCGCGGGCCGCCTCGCGGACGAAGAGGACGAGCTCGGCCGCGACCTCCTCGCGTGTCGGCTCGCTGACGTCGCCGTCGACGATCTCCCGTAGCGCCCAGGGGTTGCCCTGGGCGCCGCGCCCCACCATGACCGCCTCCGCGCCCGTCGCGCCCAGGACGACCTGCGCGCGGGCGCGCGAGGTGATGTCGCCCGAGGCCACGACGGGGACGTCGACGAGCGACACGAGCTCCTCGGTCAGCGCGTGCTCTGCCGTTCCCGTGTACATCTGCTGGGCGGAGCGGGGGTGCAGCGTCAGGGAGGAGGCTCCTGCGTCGGCGAGGCGGGGGCCGAGCTCGAGGCACGCGCGCGACCCGTTGCGGACTCCCCGCCGCAACTTCACGGTGACGGGCACGTCCACCGCGTCTGCGATCGCCTCGATGATCCGACACGCGCGGTCGGGCTCGTCGAGCAGGTGTGCGCCCGCACCCGTCTTCGTGACCTTCTTCACCGGGCAACCGAAGTTGACGTCGACGATGTCGGCTCCCACCGCCTCGACCATCCGCGCGGCGTCCGCCATCGGGCCGGGCTCGGAGCCAAAGAGCTGGATCGCGAGCGGGTGCTCGTCCGCGGCGACGCGGAGGTAGCCGAGCGTCTTCTCGTTGCGGTGCTCGATGCCTGCGCAGCTGACCATCTCCGAGCAGACGAGGCCGGCGCCGAAGCGGCGGCCCTGGCGGCGGAATGCCTGCACACTCACGCCGGCCATCGGTGCGAGAACGAGGCGGGTGGGCACCTCCACGGGGCCGATTCGCCAGGGCGATCGCAGGTCGATCACGGCCCGCGAATGGTACTCGGGACCCGTTTGACGCTCCTCGAACGGGGTAGCTACCATTCTCGGCCGTTGTCGGGGCCCACGGGCCCCGCGATCTCGTCTCTGGAGGCGTTCGTGAAGGATGTAATCCTCACTCCCGAGGGCTACAAGCAGCTGAAGGGCGAGCTCGACGTGCTGCGAACGGAGAAGCGCCGCGAGATCGCGGAGCGCATCGCCGCCGCCCGGGAATTCGGCGAGATCGCCGAGAACGCGGAGTACGACGACGCGAAGAACGAGCAGATGATGCTCGAGCACCGGATCGCGCAGCTCGAGGAGCGGCTCGCGAACGCCCAGGTGATCGACACCAAGCGGGTCGACACGAGCATCGTCTCCGTGGGCGCCGTCGTGAGGCTCCGGGACGTCGACGCGAAGGAGACGACGGAGTACTTCATCGTGGGCTCCGCGGAGGCGAACCCTGCCGAGCGGAAGCTCTCGAACGAATCGCCTGTAGGCAAGGCGATCATGGGCCGGAAGAAGGGCGAGATCGTCGAGGTCGTGACGCCGCGGGGTTCAAAGGTCAAGTTCAAGATCATGGAGATCAAGGCCGCCTAGCCGCGGCCGTTCTCCCTCGGCCTGGTCGCTCCCGCCCTGCGACTCAGGGCTGCCTCATCCAGGGATGGCTCGTCAGGATCGTCTCGGCGACGCGGTCGGGGCAGTCGTTCTTCACCGTCGTCAGGGTCAGCGTCGAGCCGTCGAGCTTCCAGGAGTACTCGTTGTCGTAGAAGACGTAGCCGACCTTCTGAGCGCACTCCTCCTGCTCGAGCTTCAGCGTGTCGCCGTCCACCGTCAGCCCCGGTGCTTCGAGGTTTCCCTTCGTGGGGTGGTTGATGGCCAGCGCCGGCCCGTCATCGGGCGCTCCGGACGTCGCGATCACGAGCTCCCAGTCGCCCGCCTCGAGCTCCGGCGCCGCGTTCGCCGGGATGTCCGCCGGTTCGAGCGTCGTCGTGTACGTGCCGACGAGCTCGGTGGGAACGCCTTCGTCCGAGGACGATCCACCGCCACACCCCGCGAGTGCCAGGACGCATGCCCCGAGAACGGCCGCAGTCGTACTCCGCACGCGGACGATTCTGTCGAGCGGGCGGCTCGGACGCAACAACCGGACCGCCCGTACGGAGGGCGGATAGGGTCTCGCCTCGATGACGCCGAAGCGATTCCCGGACCGCACTGCGATCGCGGAGGCGCGCATGGCTACGGAGCAGGTCGAGGCAGGGAGTGCGCTCGACGAGAGCCTCCGCGTCGCCGGTCGTGTGCTGGGGCGGCGCGAGATGGGAAAGCTCGTGTTCCTCGACCTCGTGGACCGCTCCGGGCGGATCCAGCTCATGTGCGAGCCGGATCGGCTCGGAGGAGTGGACGTCCATCTCGGCGACGTCGTGGGAGTCACGGGGAGGCCCGCGAAGTCGCGCCGCGGCGAGCCGTCGCTCGCCGTCGACGAGCTGACCGTCCTGGCTCCGAACCGAAGCCCGCTGCCGGACACCTTCCACGGGCTGACCGACGTCGAGACCCGATACCGCAAACGCCACCTCGACCTCCTGATGAACGAGGACGCGCGCGAGCTCTTCCTCCTGCGAACGAAAGTAATCTCGGCGATCCGGCGCTACCTCGACGCCGAGGGGTTCGTGGAGGTGGAAACCCCTATTCTGCAGCCGCGCTACGGCGGTGCCTTCGCCCATCCGTTCGTCACGCACTCGTACGAGCTCGAGGCGGACCTCTACCTGCGGATCGCGACCGAGCTCTACCTGAAGCGGCTCATCGTGGGAGGGCTCGAGCGGGTCTACGAGATCGGCAAGGACTTCCGCAACGAGAGCGTCTCGTACAAGCACCAGCCCGAGTTCACGATGCTCGAGTGGTACGAGGCGTACGCCGACTTCCGCGACACGATGGAGCGGATCGAGACCATGGTCGAGCGCGTCGCGCTCGAGGTGCTCGGGACGACGGTCGTGCACTTCCGCGGCCACGAGGTCGACCTGAAGAGCCCGTGGCCGCGTATCGGCTTCGTCGAGTCGCTGGAAGCCCGTGAGCTGTGGACCCGAGACGCAGCCGAGCTGCGTGCGTGGCTCACGGAGCGCGGAGTCGACACCGAGGCTGACAAGGACTGGGCGCAGCTCGTCGACCATGCGTTCGGGCACTTCGTCGAGCCGAGCCTGATCGAGCCGACGATCGTGTACGGCCATCCTGTCGAGCTGTCCCCGTTCGCCCGCGTGAACGAGGAGGACGAAGGGCTGACCGAGCGGTTCGAGTACTTCGCCGCGGGGATGGAGCTCGGCAACGCCTACACGGAGATCAACGATCCAGACGAGCAGCAGCTCCGCTTCGACGGGCAGTCCGAGCACGTCGAGGGCGTCCGTGGCGATCCGGACTACGTCGAGGCGCTCTCCTACGGAATGCCGCCCACGGGCGGCCTCGGGCTCGGCATCGACCGGCTCGTCATGCTCCTCTCGGGCCGCGAGACGATCCGCGACGTGATCCTCTTCCCGGCGCTACGACCTGAGGCCCGCTAGGCGCTCCTGCGCCACCGGGGGCTGCGCGCTCCACGGGAAATCGATCCAGAGATCGGTGCGGCGCCAGACGTACTCGCACCTCACGACCGAGGGCGGCTTCTCGTAGAGCACGGCGCACCGAACCTCGGCGACCTTGCCCGCGCAGAAGTCCTTGACGAGCTTCAGCGTCTGGCCGGTGTCGGCGACATCGTCGGCGATGAGCATGCGCGCGGCTTCGAGGTCGACGAGCTCGGGCACGGGCGGAAGGATCATCGGGACGTCGAGCCGCTCGTCGACGCCGGTGTAGAACTCGACGTTCATCGTCCAGGTGTTCTTCACGTCGAGCGCGTAACCGAGCCCGGCGCCGACGAGCAGTCCGCCTCGCGCCACCGACAGGACGAGGTCGGGCGCGTAGCCGTCGTCAGCGATCCGCTGTGCGAGCTCGCGTATCGCAGCGCCGAACGTCGCCCAGGACAGTCGCTCGTGCTCCGCATCCGCCATCGGTCGATCGTAACGGCCACCCTCGACGGGCGTACCGCGATCGGGGGGTCGTTGCGACTCGGGTCCGCGACGATCGTGTACAGACGATGGCCATCTGGAGTTCAGATGCGGCGCCGGAGTCGGTGTCGCTGGAGTTCGGTCCCGCACACATGCACGCGATCCTCGATGCGGCGCTCGACAGCGTCGTCATCATCGACCACGAAGGTCTCGTGCGCGAGTTCAACAAGGCCGCGCAGGAGACTTTCGGCTATCGCCGTGAAGACATCGTCGGACGCGAGCTGGCAGAGCTCGTGATCCCGCCCGAGTCTCGGGAGGAACATCGACGGGCACTTGCACGCTGGACCGCGGACGGGCCCCTGCAGGGGGCCGGAGCGCTGCTCGGCCGGCGCCTCGAGGTCGAGGCGATGCGAGCCGACGGGTCGTGCTTCCCCGTGGAGCTCGCAATCGGCCGCGTCGACCTGCCCGGACCTCCACTTTTCGCCGCCTCGATCCGGGACATCAGCGAGCGCCAGGACGCGGAAGAGCGCCTGCGAGGCGCCGAGCGCCGGTATCGGACGCTCGTCGAGCGACTACCCCTGTCCGTCTACATTGATCGCCTCGACGACGTGAGCTCGAATGTCTATACGAGCCCGCAGATCGAGGCGATGCTCGGTTTCCCCGTCGAGGACTGGGTCGAGAACCACGACCTCTTCGTCGAGCTGCTCCATCCGGAGGATCGCGAACGCGTGCTCGCAGCACACCAGCGGACACAGGTGACGGGTGAGCCCCTCCTCATCGAGTACCGGCTCCGCACGCGCAACGGTCGCACCGTCTGGGTCCGGGACGAGGCGCGCGTCGTCTCCGGCGACGGGGAGCCGGTCCTGCACGGGTACCTGCTCGACATCACGGCTCGCAAGGAGGCCGAGGAGCAGCTCCGCCACCAGGCATTTCACGACGCGCTCACGGGGCTCGCGAACCGAGCCCTCTTCACGGACCGCGTCGAGCACGCGCTCGTCGTTCGCCCCGAGGCCTCGCGAGAGGTCGCGGTGCTTTTCCTCGACCTCGACGATTTCAAGGCCGTGAACGACACCCTCGGCCACACCGCCGGGGATACGCTCCTCCAGGGCGTCGGGGCCCGGCTGCGAGACGCCCTGCGTCCGAGCCACACGGTGGCGAGGCTGGGTGGTGACGAGTTCGCGATCCTCATCGAGGAGCTCGCCGGGGTGTCGACCGCGGTCGATGCCGCAGAGCGTCTCGTGTCCGCGCTCAACGCGCCGTTCGACGTCGACGGACGAGAGGTCTTCGTCACCGCGAGCGTCGGGATCGCGCTCGGAACGAACGCGGATGAGCTCCTGCGATCGGCGGACGTCGCCATGTATCGGGCAAAGGCCGTCGGGAAGGCGCAATACGTCGTGTACGCGCCGAACATGGACGAGGACCTCGTCGGCAGGTTGGAGCTCGTCGCTGACCTCCGGCGTGCGCGTTGCGACGCGCACTTCGTGCTCCACTACCAGCCCGTCGTCGACCTCGAGAGCGGCGCAGTCGTCGGCGTCGAGGCGCTCGTTCGCTGGTTGCACCCGACCCGAGGGCTCCTGCAGCCTGACGAGTTCATCTCGCCCGCCGAGGAAACGGGCAAGATCGTGGAGCTCGGTCGCTGGATCCTTCACGAGGCATGCCGCCAGGTCGCGCTTTGGCGGGCTGAGACGCCGGGAGCCGAGGGCCTGGTCCTGAACGTGAACGTCTCGACTCGACAGGTTCGCCACGGCGTGCTGGTCGACGACGTGAGGTCGGCGCTCGTCGAGTCCGGCCTCCCGCCGGAAGCCCTGACTCTCGAGCTCACGGAGAGCGTGCTCGCGCGGAGGCACGAGGAGCTGAGAGCGGTCCTCGAGGAGGTCGCGGGGCTCGGCGTGCGTCTCGCTCTCGACGACTTCGGAACAGGCTATTCCTCGCTCTCCCTGCTACAGGATCTCCCGATCCACACGCTCAAGGTCGACCGGTCGTTCGTGAGTGGGCTGGACGACGATGCATCGCGCCCGGGGTTCGTGCGGGCGATCGTCGATCTGGCCCAGACGCTCGACGTCTCACTCGTCGCCGAGGGCATGGAGACGCCCGCCCAGACGGCGGAGCTCCGGCGCCTCGGCTGCACGGTGGGCCAGGGCTTCCAGTTCGCGCCGCCTCTCGACGCGCGTACGCTCAGGGGCCTGCTCTCCGCGGGCGCGTGCTCGAGTCTCGACGACGCTCTTGCCGACACCTCCCGCCCGGCTGCAGCGTAGCCCGGTCTAGGGCGCCGGCACCGCCTTCCAGACCGGGTCCTTCGACGCTCCCTCGTGGTCGGCGACGATGGGGACGTCCTCCTCCGGATGTGCCGCCCTGTGCTCCCTGAACCAGGCGACGGCCCGCGCGATGCCCTCGTCGAGGGAGACCTTCGGGCGGTAGCCGAGGAGGCCGCGGGCCTTCGACAGGTCCGCGACGTAATGGGTGACCTCGCCGAGCAACGAAGGGGCGAGCGTCATGTCCGGCGTCGTGCCGAGCTCCTTCGCGATCAGCTCGGCACAGTGGACGAGCGTGTTCCCTTGCCCGTACGCGAGGTTGATCGTCTGGTTCACGACGCGCCCTTCTGCGAGCGCGTCGACGCCCTCGACGATCCCGTCGATGCAGTCGTCGACGTAGGTGAAGTCGAGCGTCTTGTCGTTCCCGCCGTAGATCGTGATCGGCTCCCCGCGGAGCATCGAGTGGATGAAGAGCGGGATGACCCGCACCATCCGGTGCAGGTCGTTGTCGTACCGGCCGTAGACGTTCGAGAACCGGAAGACGAGGTACGGCAGGCCATAGCAGCGCGCGTACGAGTAGACGAACGCCTCGCCGGCGATCTTCGAGGCCGAGTACGTGCTCTCCGCGTACGCGAAGTCGGCCACCTGCTCGCCGTACTCCTCGAAACGGTGCACGTCGCCGTAGACCTCGCGGCTGGACGAGAACACGATCGGGACGTGTCGGAGCCGCGCGTACTCGAGGACGTTGAACGTCATCACCGCGTTCTCGAGCGCGCGGTGAGGCTGGCGCACGAGCTGGTGCACCTTCGCATGCGCGGCGAGATGGACGACGATGTCGACGTCCGGGTACTCGACGCCGTTGATCCCGCCCCGGAACGGCGCGTAGTGACCGGCGAGGTCCTGCAGGAGATAGCGGAACTCGTCGGTCCAGGTGTTCTGGCGCTTGTCGACCCCGTACACCTCGTGACCGTCGGCCTGGAGTCGGAGCGCGAGGTTCGTGCCGATCTGGCCTGACGAGCCGGTAACGAGGATCTTCACTCCGCGTTGCTCCCGATTAAGGCTTTGCAGCGCAACGGCCGAGAAGGGTACCGAGGGCGCCGGGCGAACCCGGCGTGTGAGACTCACACGAGACCGGTCGGCTACGATCAGACAGTCCCTTCGACCCGGGGGAGCGAGGCGACCTCCGGGAACCGAGCGAAAGGAGCGTCGAGGGCGTTGTTCGAGCGATTCACCGAACGGGCACGACAGGTCGTGGTTCTGGCACAGGACGAGGCGAGGGCTCTCAAGCACAACTACATCGGCACCGAGCACATCCTGCTCGGGCTCCTCCGCGAGGAGGAGGGTCTCGCTGCCCGCGTCCTCGAGTCGCTCGACATCACGGTGGAAGAGGTCCGCGCCCAGGTCGCACGCATCGTCGGCCAGGGCGACGAGGTCACCACCGGTCAGATCCCGTTCACGCCGCGCGCCAAGAAGGTGCTCGAACTGGCGCTGCGCGAGGCCCTCTCGCTCGGCCACAACTACATCGGCACGGAGCACATCCTGCTCGGCCTCGTTCGCGAGAACGAGGGGGTCGCTGCGCGCATCCTCCTCGACTTCGACGCCGACGCGGAGAAGATTCGCAACGAGATCATCCGCATGCTCTCGGGCCCAGGCAGGCGCCAGTCGGGCGCGAGCGTCGCTCCGGGCGAGAAGACGAAGAGCTCGAAGCTCCTCGACCAGTTCGGCCGCAACCTCACGAAGGCTGCCGTCGAGGGCAAGCTCGACCCAGTGGTCGGGCGACAGACCGAGATCGAGCGCGTGATGCAGATCCTCTCGCGCCGGCAGAAGAACAACCCGGTCCTCATCGGTGAGCCGGGCGTCGGCAAGACCGCGGTCGTGGAGGGCCTCGCTGCCCGTATCTCCTCGAGCCAGGTGCCGGAGATCCTCAAGGGCAAGCAGATCTACACGCTCGACCTCGCGGCCCTCGTGGCCGGCTCGAAGTACCGCGGCGAGTTCGAGGAGCGCCTGAAGAAGGTGATGAAGGAGATCACCCAGCGCGGCGACATCATCCTGTTCATCGACGAGCTCCACAACCTCGTCGGCGCGGGCGCCGCCGAGGGCGCGATCGACGCAGCGTCGATCCTCAAGCCCGCCCTCGCGCGCGGCGAGATCCAGACGATCGGCGCGACGACACTCGACGAGTACCGCAAGTACCTCGAGCGCGACGCTGCCCTCGAGCGCCGCTTCCAGCAGGTGCGGGTGGAGGAGCCCTCGATCGACGAGACCGTCCTGATCCTGCGCGGGCTCCGCGACCGCTACGAGGCGCACCACCGCTGCAAGATCTCGGACGAGGCGCTCAGCGCAGCGGCGCAGCTCGCCGACCGCTACATCCAGGACCGGCACCTCCCCGACAAGGCGATCGACCTCATCGACGAGGCGGGCTCGCGCGTCCGCATCGCGACGATGGCCGCGCCGCCGCGCTACCGCGAGCTCGAGGAGGAGATCGACAAGGTCCGCGCCGACAAGGAAGGCGCGATCGAAGCGCAGGAGTTCGAGAAGGCCGCGCAGCTGCGCGACAAGGAGCGCAAGCTCTCGCAGAAGAAGAAGGAGCTCGAGGAGGAGTGGCGCAACCAGGCCGACGAGGAGCAGCCGGAGATCGGCGAGGACGAGATCGCCGACATCGTCTCCATGTGGACGGGCATCCCCGTCTTCAAGCTGACCGAGGCCGAGTCGCAGAAGCTCATCCGGATGGAGGACGAGCTCCACAAGCGCGTCATCGGCCAGCACCAGGCGATCGTCGCCGTCTCGAAGGCGATTCGCCGAGCCCGCGCGGGGATCAAGGACCCGAAGCGGCCCACCGGCTCGTTCATCTTCCTCGGCCCGTCGGGCGTGGGGAAGACCGAGCTCGCGCGCACGCTCGCCGAGTTCCTGTTCGGCGACGAGGACGCGCTCATCCAGGTCGACATGTCCGAGTACATGGAGAAGCACTCCGTGTCGCGGCTCGTCGGCTCGCCGCCCGGCTACGTCGGGTACGACGAGGGCGGCCAGCTCACCGAGGCCGTGCGGCGCAAGCCGTACTCGGTCGTCCTCCTCGACGAGATCGAGAAGGCGCACCCGGACGTCTTTAACATCCTGCTGCAGATCCTCGAGGACGGG
>DATAET010000064.1:0-10472 GCA_036257855.1 Gaiellaceae bacterium
GGCTCGATCGGATCGAGCATGCCCTGGGGGTCGGTCGCGAGTTTGGAGGCCAGGACGCCCTCGAAGTGGACGTCCCCGGCGAACGCCAGGACGACCGGCTTCCCCGCGGGCCGGGCGGCCGCCTTGCTCGCGGTGTCGGCACCGCCGCCCGGGTCGACGACCGCGCCGGCGAGGACGACGGTCGCGACGAGGAGGGCGATCGCGGCGACTGCGACCGTTCGGAATCGAGGCTCCGGCACGAGCCGCTGACGATAGCCAGTCGCGTCGGCGGCCGGAACACCAGGGGCGAGCGGTTCCGATCCCACGGTGACCAGTCGTTGAAGTAGGCTCGGAGCCGGTGCGCAAGAGCATCGTCCAGCTCGTCGCGATCGGCATCGTGATCGCGGTCGTGGTCACGCTGGTGGCCGTCCTCTTCCAGTGGTTGCCGACGTCGAACAGCGAGGAGTTCGACCGGATCCAGGACATCTACTGGTTCGCGACCGTCATCTCGATCGTGATCTTCTCGCTCGTCTCGTCGGTAGTCGTGTACTCCGTCTGGAAGTGGCGCGTGCCTCCGGACGACGACGCCGAGGGGCCGCCGATCCACGGGCACACGGGTCTCGAGATCGTCTGGACGGCCATTCCGGCGATCCTCGTGATCGCGCTCGGCATCGTGAGCGCGGTCGTCCTGTCGGAGAACGGGCAGGCCGGTGACCGTCCGCTGCAGGTGAGGGTGATCGGCCAGCAGTTCGCGTGGAAATTCCAGTACCCGGACTTCGGCAACCGCGAGTCCGGCGAGCTCGTCCTCCCGGTGGGTCGCGAGACGAAGTTCACGATGGACGCCGTCGACGTGATCCACTCCTTCTGGGTGCCCCAGTTCGGGCAGAAGATGGACGCGGTGCCCGGCATCCAGACGACGATCCTCGTCACGCCCAAGCACACGGGTGAGTTCGCGGTCATCTGCACCGAGCTCTGCGGGCTCGGTCATGCGACCATGCGCGCCAAAGCCCGGGTCGTATCCCAGGCCGACTTCGACAAGTGGATCAAGGAGAAACGAGCGTGACCGCGACGCAGCACGAGGCGGACGTCCAGCCCTACCCGGAGCACTTCGAGCCGCCCCATACCCCGACGTGGCGGCTGTTCTTCGGTCCTGGGCTCCTGCGAGGCATCTGGATGGCGGGCCTCGGATTCGTGCTCGGAATGCTGCTCGTCCTCCTGCTCCGTGCGTGGTGGAGCTGGGATCCGGTCTGGGACACGGAGGTCGTCCTCGTCGTCGGCGCGATGGTCGTCGGCCCCATCTTCTTCCTCGCCGGCATCGGCTCGTTCGACTACTGGCTGCACTACGTGTCCGGACGTCCCACGCGGCCGGAGGACCACTCGGCGCACGGCGCCCGCACCTGGAAGGACTACTTCCGGGTCAACACCGACCACAAGGTGATCGGGATCCAGTACCTCGTCACGACGTTCTTCTTCTTCACGGTCGGCGGCCTCATGGCGATGTTCTTCCGCGCGGAGCTCGCTCAGCCCGGGCTTCAGTTCGTGGACTCACAGACCTTCAACGGGCTCGTATCGGTGCATGCGACCCTGATGATCTTCCTTTTCATCATCCCCGCGTTCGCCGGGCTCGCGAACTTCGCGGTGCCTCTCATGCTCGGCGCTCCGGACATGGCCTTCCCCCGGCTGAACGCCCTCTCGTTCTGGCTGCTCCCGGTCGCCGGGATCATGTTCGTCGCGAGCTTCATCGCTCCCGGTGGGGCGTTCGCGTCCGGGTGGACCGGCTATGCGCCGCTCTCCGAGGGCCAACCGCTCGGGCAGACCTTCTTCAACATGGGCGTCCAGTGGGCGGGTGCGTCGAGCATCATGACCGCCCTCAACTTCCTGGTGACGATCATCACCATGCGAGCTCCCGGCATGACGTTCTGGCGCATGCCGCTCCTCGTGTGGGCGAACTTCACGACGTCGCTCCTCGTCGTGCTGGCGACGCCCTTCATCGCCGGCTCGCAGTTCTTCGTGCTGTTCGACCGCACCATGCACACGAGCTTCTTCACGCCGGACGGCGGCGGCTACGTGCTCGGGTACCAGCACATCTTCTGGTTCTACAGTCACCCGGCCGTCTACATCATGATGCTGCCCGGCTTCGGGATCGTCTCCGAGGTGATCTCGTCGATGTCGCGCAAGCCGATCTTCGGCTACCGCCTGATGGCGCTCTCCCTCATCGGGATCCTCGTGCTCGGCTTCTCCGTCTGGGCACACCACATGTTCGTCGCGGGCATGGCGGACTGGCTGCGCGTCCCGATGATGATCACCACGCTCCTGATCGCGATCCCCACCGGAATCAAGGTCTTCTCCTGGATCGCGACGCTCTGGCACGGCCGTATCCACCTGACGACCCCGATGCTCTTCGCACTCGGGTTCGTCACGATGTTCGTGATCGGCGGGCTCTCCGGGATCTACCTCGGCTCGGTCCCGATCGACATCGCCGCCTCGGACACGTACTTCATCGTGGCGCACATCCACTACGTCCTCTTCGGCGGCTCGGTCTTCACGATCTTCGCGGGCGTCTACTACTGGTTCCCGAAGATGACCGGCCGCATGTACGACGAGCGGCTCGGGAAGATCCACTTCTGGCTCACCTTCGTGAGCTTCAACGCGACCTTCTTCCCCATGCACTACATCGGCCTGCGCGGGATGCCGCGGCGGGTCTTCGACTACGACAAGGCGTTCGGCGACATGAACCTCTTCATCTCGATCTCGTCGTTCGTCCTCGGCGCCTCGTTCGTCGTCTTCGTCTACAACATCGTGACGAGCTGGGCCCGCGGGCCGATCGCGGAGGCGAACCCCTGGCACGCGCGCACGCTCGAGTGGCAGGTGTCGTCGCCGCCGCCGATCTTCAACTTCGACGAGATCCCGCAGGTCGTCGGCGGGCCGTACGAGTACGGCGTTCCCGGCGCGCGCCACGCGGTGTTGAACCCGACGAAGGAAGCGAGGGAGGCCGAGGAGGTGCACGCATGAGCGCCCACGCTGAGGCGCTCCACGACGAGCATCACGGCCCGCCGACGGCCAACCAGAGCTCCCGCGTCGACGCGCGGACGCTCGGGATGCTCCTCTTCATCGGCTCGGAGATCATGCTCTTCGGGTCGTTCTTCGCGGCGTACTTCTTCGTGCGCGTCGTCAACCCGAGCGCGCCCTCCGAGTGGCCGCCGCCGCCCTACGAGTTCCCGGTCTTCGTCGCGGGCGTGAACACCTGCATCCTCGTGACCTCGAGCTTCACCATGCACTGGGCCCTGCAATCGATCAAGCGCGGCGAGCGGAAGGGCTTCCTCGCGGGGATGGTGCTCACGTTCCTCATGGGGCTCGCCTTCCTCTGCACGCAGCTCATCGAGTACCTGAACGTGGGGTTCAACACAGGCGACGGTGCGTTCGCGTCGGTCTTCTTCGGCCTCACCGGGCTCCACGGAGCGCACGTGGCCGTGGGCCTGAGCCTGCTCCTCATGGTCATCATCCGCGGGTTCCGCGGCCACTACTCCCCCGAGCACCACCACGGTGTCGAGCTGCCGGGAATCTACTGGCACTTCGTCGACGTAATGTGGATCGTCGTGTACTCGACGGTCTACTTGATCTGACCGTGGCGGGCTGGGAGCGCGCGCGAGGCTGATGGAGAGCCCGTTTCGCAGCGAGGCCGCGGCGTTCCGCTTCCTGCTGATCACGATCGGCGCGTTCGCGCTCATCGTGCTCGCGTCCTGGGCATCGACCGCGCTCGGCTTCCTAACGTTCCTCGGCCTGTCCGCGGCTGCAGTCGTGGTCTACCTGCGCCAGCGCGGGCCCGCGCCGGAACCGGAGCACGTCGAGCACCTCGGGGGCACGGACGAGCGGCGCATCCTCGTCGTTGCGAACGAGACGGTCGGCGGCGAGGAGCTCCTGAGCGCGATCAGCACCCTCGCGCTGAGCCACAAGTCCCGCTTCTTCGTTGTGTGTCCCGCTCTCAACTCACGCCTGCGGACGTACACGTCGGACGAGGATCCGGCGCGGGAGGCGGCGCAGCTGCGCCTCGACGAGACGCTCGCCCGTCTCGCGGCAGTTGGAATCGACGCGAGCGGCGAGATCGGAGACGGCGATCCACTCGTCGCGATCGACGACGCGGTTCGCACGTTCGGGCCTGCCGAGATCGTCATCTCCACCCACCCACCTGGCCGCTCGAACTGGCTCGAACGCGGCGTGGTGGACGCGGTTCGCGCGCGCTACCACGTCGATGTCACCCACGTCGTCGTCGATCTCGCAGCAGGCGAGAGCGCCTGAGTCTTTGAGATCCCTGAAGTGCGCTCGCTTCACGCCCGCAGTGTCTGGGGCCCGTCCGTCCGCCGAACCGGCTATTTGCCGGCGACGGACGAGACGTAGTCCGCAACCGCGTTGATCTGCTGTTCGTCGAGCGTGCCCTTGAACGACGGCATCGCGCCGCCACCGTTGGTCACCTGCGTTGCCACCTTCTCGCGCGTCGGCTTCACGTCGTCGAGGTTCGGCCCGACCTGCCCGGTCGTGCCGGCGTCGGCCAGCGTGTGGCACGCGGCGCAGTTCGCCTGGAAGATCGACTTCCCGTCGGTCGGCTTCTCCGCAGTGACGCCCGTTCCCGCGACCGACCCGACGTACGCCGCGACGTCCGCGACAGCCTGGTCCTGATCCTCGGCGCAGAATCCGGTATCGCCGGACCCACTGCACTCCGGCAGTGTCTGGTCGACGGGCGGCATGCCGGGCGCGCCGGTGGAGGTCTCCGTGATCGGGAACTCGATCTGGTCCTTCACCACCTGTGTGAACGTGTCCGACGTCATCCCGGCCTGGCGTGCCTGTGCGAACGCGTCGTCGAGGTTCGGTCCGATCTTTCCGTTCGTCCCCGCGTCGGCGAGCGTGTGGCAGCCGCCGCACGCCGAGACGAAGTACTTCTTGCCTGACCCCTGGCTTCCCCCGCTCGAGTAACCGCCGGTCCCGCAACCCGCGAGCGCCAGCGACAGGACGGCCGTACACGCCGCGGCGACGAAGACGACGGGCCTCACGGCGCCGAGTCTAACCGCGGAGGTCTACCCGTTCCCGCTGTACCGCTCGAGCTGCTTGAGGATCCGGCGGACCTCGGGGGCGGTGGGGTCGTTCGGCGCGAGCCGGAGGAACGCGCGGTAGGCAGCCACCGTCGTCGCGACATCGCCTGCCGACTGCGCAGCCTGGGCGAGCTCGAGCTGGACGGAGGGGTCCTTCGGCCGCGCCTCGGTGATTTTGCGGTATGCGTCGACTGCCTGGGCGGACGCCGTCTGTATCTCCGACGTCGCTTGCTCGAGCTCGCTGTCGTATCTCGTGCTCACCGCGTTCGTGATGGGATCGGGCTCGAGCGGGCTGCCGCCGATCTGGAAGATCGTGTCACGGACGGCTCCGGGGGCGAGGTAGTCGGAGCGCACCTGGTAGATCTGGGCTCGCTGCTGCGCCGCGGACGCCTTCGCGAGGTAGAGGCCGGCGAGCTCACGCAGTGCGTCCGTGTCCTTCGGGCGAAGCGAGATGTACCCCTGGAGCGCCTCGATCGCGTCGTCCGTATGCCCGGCAGCCTGCTGGGCCGTCGCCAGGTCGCGGAACGCCTGGGGATCCTTCGGGTTGTCGAGGACCTTCTGCTCGGCGTCGGAGATCGACGGCGTGCCGCCGCTTGCTGCGTCGCGGATGATGTCCCCGAATCCGATTCCCCCCGCCCCGACGCCGAAGCCGACGAACCCGAGGCCGAAGGCGAGCGCGAGGAAGAGGAACATCCACTTCGCGTGCCGGCGAAGCCGCGGGAAGAACATGGTGTCCTCGATTACGACGTCGGATCTGCGGGTCGCAGCAGCCGGTCTCGCGCGCTGCGCGCGGCGTCGATCAGCTCGAGCCATGGCTTCCCTCCCTTCACGTACCGCGGATTGCCGGAGACGAGAGTAGCGACCACGCCGTTGGGCGATCCGCCGAGAACCGCTGCCGTAACAGGATCTTCCCACGGAACGAACGACGTGTCGGCGAGGGACAGAACGGTGAGATCGGCCTGTTTGCCGGGCACCAGCGATCCGAGCTTCCCGTCGAGGCCGAGCGCTCTCGCGCCCCCGAGCGTGGCCAGCTCGAGCGCGTCGGCCGCGGTGAGCGCGTCCGGTCGACGTTCGCGTGCTCGCGCACCCACGATGGCGGCGCGCATCTCGTCGAACATGTCGAACGAGGGGGTCGAGGCCGGGCTGTCGGTCGCGATGCAGACTCGGATTCCGGCCGCGCGCAGCGCAGCGAGAGGGGCGACTCCGCACCCGAGGATGCCGTTGGACCGCGGGCAGTGCGCAATCGCGACGTCGTGCTCGGCGAGGAGTGCGATCTCCTCGGCATCGACCTCCACGCAATGCGCTGCGATGACGTTCGGCCCCAGCAACCCTGCATCCGCCAGTGCTCGGACGCCGGTCGTGCCGAGCGGGGGCACGAGCATTTCCGAGAACGACGCCCACGCCCCCGTTCCGGCTCGCAGGAACTCGGTCTCCGCCACGCTTTCCGCGAGATGGGTCGCAACCGGGAGCTCGAGCGCCGCCGCGGCGCGATACAGGTCGATCGTGCAGGTGTACGGCGCGTGCGGCGAGATTCCCAGCCGGACCTCATCGGAGAGCGCGTCCTCGATGCGCTCTCGCATCGGCTCGAACCGCTCCCGGACTGGCTCGTCCGTGGCGCCGAAGACCTCGAGGTAGATCGTCCCGCGGAGGCCAAGATCTGCGCAGGCGGTCGCCGCCGCGCCGCTGAAGCTGCAGTCGCCGACGGTCGTGATGCCGGACTGCAGGCACCGCAATACGCCGAGCCGAGCAATCGCCTCCATGTCCCGGATGTCGATCCGCTGCTTGCGCTCAACGTGGAGACCGATCCAGTCGGCGAAGCCGAGGCCGTCGCCGAAGCCCGCATATACCTCGTACTCGAGATGCGTGTGCGCGTCGACGAAGCCGGGGAGGATGACGGCCCCGGCGTGGTGCTCGCCGGGCCCGAGGTCGCCGCTCGAGCCGACGGCGGAGATCACGCCGTCGTCGTCGATCGCGACGGCGCCGTCCCGGATCGGCGGCCCCTCGACGGGGACCACCCAGTCCGCCGAGAGGACCCTCACGTCCCCGCTTCGGCGAGGTCCTCGTCCCAGCCGCGGTTCCAGCGTCGCTCCATGAGGACCGAGAGCCAGATCGAGAGCTCGTACAGGACGAGGAGTGGGATCGTCTCGAACGCGAGCGAGACGGGGTCGACGGTCGGCAGGAGGATCGCGAAGGCGAGGAGCAGGACGTACGCGATCCGGCGGTTCTTGCGCAGGCGCTGCGTCGTGAGGACGCGCAACCGGACGAGCGCGAGGACGAAGATCGGCATCAGGAACGCGAGGCCGCCCGCCAGCAACGTCATCGCGGCGAACGTGTAGTAGTAGCTCGCACGGATCTGGATGTCGTAGATCTCGTCGTCGTAGGACGTCAGGAAGTCGAGCGCGCGCGGGAGCACGATCCAGTACATGAACATGACGCCGCCGACGAAGAGGCCCATCGCGAGGCAGACGAACGCGAGCACGGTGCGCTCGAAGTGCGGCTCGAGCGCAGGTGCGAGGAACGCCCAGACCTGCCAGAGGACGACGGGGAGCGCGAGAGCCAGGGCGGCGATCAGGCTCACTTTGATCGACGTGGTGAACGGCTCGGTCACGCCGAGCGTCACCAGTTGCTTGTCGTCCGGGAGCGGCCGTGTGAGCCACTCCATGATCTGGTCGTGGAACGCGAAGGTGAGGGCGAACGCCGGGACGATCGCGAACAGCGAGACGATCAGCCGCGTGCGGAGCTCGTCCAGGTGCTCGACGAGCGTCGCCTCCTCGCCGTGGTCGAGACGGCGTGGGAGCCACCGGCGTCGCATCGCGGTGTGCTCCTAGACGGTCTGGCGCTCCGACTCCGACTCGCTCGGCGTGCTCGGCACGGCCGGGGCCGACGGGAGCTCGACCCGCGTCGGCGTCGGTGTCGCGCTCGTCGCCCGGGTGTTGTCGTCCTCGCCGGAGACGGCGTCCTTGAACTCACGCATGCCCTTTCCGAGCGAGCGCCCCATCTCAGGCAAGCGCTTCGCGCCGAAGACGAGCAGGAGAACGACCAGCAGGATGAGCAGCTCCGGGAGCGAGATGCCGAAAGGCATGCGCTCACCTTAGCACCGGCTTTCGTGGGCGGGGACCGGACGGGGCGCAGATTTTCGCACGGAGACGAGCCGCTACCATGGGACAGGCGGACATAGCTCCCCGATCCCACCCTCAGGAGGGACACTTCTTCGGTATGGCTCAACTCGAGATCAAGAATCTTCACGTCGCGCTGGAGGACGGTACCGAGATCGTCAAGGGTGTCGACCTCTCGGTGGACCTCGGCCAGAAGCACGCGATCATGGGGCCGAACGGCTCCGGCAAGTCGACGCTCGCCTACGCTCTGATGGGCCATCCCGCGTACGAGGTGACCGAGGGCGAGATTCTCTTCGACGGCGAGGACCTGACGCAGCTCGGCGCCGACGAGCGCGCACAGCGAGGGCTGTTCCTGGCCTTCCAGTACCCGCACGCGATTCCCGGCGTCACGGTGACGAGCTTCCTGCGGAGCGCGATGAACGCGATCCGCAAGGCACGGGCCGGCGGCGAGGACGACCCGATTCCGATTCCCGAGTTCCGCAACGAGCTGACTGCAGCGATGGAGGAGCTCAAGGTTTCGCGCGAGCTCGCGTCGCGGTACGTGAACGACGGGTTCTCGGGCGGCGAGCGCAAGCGCATCGAGGTGCTCCAGCTCGCGATGCTCAAGCCGAAGATCGCCATCCTCGACGAGACCGACACGGGTCTCGACATCGACGCGCTCCGGATCGTCGCGGGCGGCGTCAACACGCTCGTCGGACCCGACATGGGCGCGCTGCTCATCACGCACTACCAGCGCCTCCTGAAGTACGTCGAGCCGGACTTCGTCCACGTCTTCATGGACGGGCGGATCGTTGCCGAAGGCGGCCCGGAGTTGGCGCTCACCCTCGAGGCCGACGGTTACGAGGCCTTTACCCCGGCCGCCGTAGGAGGTGACGCATCGTGAGCACCCACGAGACCGAGATCGTCCGCGACATCCGCTCGGACTACGCGTATGGCTGGGCAGACTCCGAGAAGGACTACTTCTTCAAGTCGGCGCGAGGGCTCTCGCACGAGCTCGTCGACGCGATGTCCGATCACAAGTCCGAGCCCGACTGGATGCGGCAGTTCCGGCACAAGAGCCTCGACTACTTCCTCGCACGGCCCATGCCGACGTGGGGCGCCGACCTGTCGGGGATCGACTTCGACAACATCTTCTACTACATCAGGCCGACCGAGAAGCAGGCGGAGTCCTGGGAGGATCTGCCCGCGGACATCAAGGACACGTGGGACAAGCTCGGCATTCCGGAGGCGGAGAAGAAGTACCTCGCCGGAGTGGGCGCCCAGTACGAGTCCGAGGTCGTGTACCACAAGCTCCAGGCCGACCTCGAGTCGAAGGGCGTGCTCTTCCTCGACATGGACTCGGGACTTCGCGAGCACGAGGAGCTCGTGAAGCAGTACATGGGCACGATCATCCCGCAGAACGACAACAAGTTCGCCGCGCTGAACTCCGCAGTCTGGTCGGGCGGCTCGTTCATCTACGTCCCGCCGGGAGTGAGGATCGAGATGCCGCTCCAGGCCTATTTCCGGATCAACGCGGAGAACATGGGCCAGTTCGAGCGCACGCTCATCATCGTCGACGAGGACGCGTACGTGCACTACGTCGAGGGCTGCACCGCGCCGATCTATTCGTCGGACTCGCTCCACTCGGCCGTCGTCGAGATCGTCGTCAAGCGGGGCGGACGCTGCCGCTACACGACCATCCAGAACTGGTCGAACAACGTCTACAACCTCGTCACGAAGAGAGCTGTCGCCTACGAGAACGCGACGATGGAGTGGGTCGACGGGAACCTCGGCTCGAAGGTGACGATGAAGTACCCGGCGATCTGGCTCATGGGCGAGCGGGCCCACGGCGAGGTGCTCTCGATCGCGTTCGGCGGGAAGGGCCAGCACCAGGATGCGGGCGGCAAGGTCGTCCACGTCGCGCCGCGCACGTCGTCCGTGATCACGTCCAAGTCGATCTCGAAGGACGGCGGCCGTGCCGGCTACCGCGGTCTCCTGCAAGTCGCGAAAGGCGCTGTCGGCTCGAAGTCGAAGGTCGTCTGCGACGCGCTCATCCTCGACGAGGAGTCGCGCTCGGACACGTACCCGTACATCCAGGTCGACGAGAACGACGTCGAGCTCGCGCACGAGGCGACTGTGTCGAAGATCGGCGAGGAGCAGCTGTTCTACCTCATGAGCCGCGGGCTCTCCGAGGCGGAGGCTTCCGCGATGATCGTCTCCGGCTTCGTGGAGCCGATCACGAAAGAGCTCCCGCTCGAGTACGCGGTCGAGATGAACCGCCTCATCCAGCTGCAGATGGAGGGCTCGGTTGGCT
>DATAET010000065.1:0-4370 GCA_036257855.1 Gaiellaceae bacterium
GCCGCGAGCGCAGGTGTGGTCGCGTTGCTCAGCGCCTCCGAGCCCGTGTTCACCGCGATCCGACTCGCGGGTGCCGCATACCTCGTCTACCTCGGCCTCCATTCCCTCGCCCACGCGGTGTTCCATCGTGAGCATTGGGTCGCTGTGCGGGGGAGCGCTCCGATCTCGAGGGCAACGGCATTCCGCCAAGGTGCGCTCTCGAATCTCGGCAATCCCAAGATGGCCGTCTTCTTCGCCAGCCTCCTGCCGCAGTTCGCGCCCGGCGGGAGCGCATCGTTCGCGGCGCTCCTCGCGCTCGGCTTCCTGTTCTGCGCGATGACGCTCACTTGGCTCACGCTCTACGCAGTCGCGGTCGCCCGGTTGCGGCACCTGCTGACGGGTAGCCTGCGGCGCGCGCTCGACACCCTGACGGGCGTCGTCCTCGTGGCACTCGGCGTCCGACTGGCGACGGACAGGCGCTAGCGCACGCGCGCGAAGCGGTGCACGGCGTCGAGGAGCTCCTTGCTCTTCGTCTCCGCCTCCTCGGGATCGCCGGATGCGAGCGCGCCGGCGACGCAGTGGTTCACGTGGCCGTCGAGGATGCGGAACGCGAGGCTCTCGAGGGCCGTGTTGACGGCGGCGATCTGCGTGAGGACGTCGATGCAGTACCGGTCCTCGTCGAGCATTCGCTCGATCCCACGGACCTGACCCTCGATGCGGTGGAGCCGCCGGACGAGCGCGTCCTTGTCCGCCGCGTAGCCGTGCTGGTGCGTCCCCACTTCTGTCACGCCGTCACCTGCTCACGCAGGCTGCGGAAGCGTCGCAGGCGCAGCGAGTTCGTGACCACGAACAGGCTCGATGCGGCCATGGCTGCAGCGGCGACGATCGGACTGAGGAGGCCTGCCATCGCGAGCGGTATCGCCGCGACGTTGTACGCGAACGCCCAGAACAGGTTGCCTTTGATCGTGCGCAGCGTCCTGCGTGCGAGCGCGATCGCGTCTGCGGCCGCGCGAAGATCGCCCGAGACAAGCGTGATGTCGGAGGCCTCGATGGCGACGTCCGTGCCGGTGCCGATCGCGAGCCCGAGGTCTGCCTGCGCGAGCGCCGGAGCGTCGTTCACGCCGTCGCCGACCATCGCGACGACCGAGCCGTGCTCCTGCAGGCGCCGCACCTCGGCGACCTTCTCCTCCGGATGGACCTCAGCGAGCACCCGCTCGATCCCGACCTCACGCGCGACACGCTCGGCCGTCTCCCGCACGTCGCCGGTGAGCAGGACGGACGTGAGACCGAGGCGCTCGAGCTCGTCGACGGCCTCCTTGCTCGTGGGCTTGACGGTGTCGCGAACGACGAGCGTGCCCCGCGCGACGCCGTCCCACGCCACGGTGATCGACGCGTCGCGACGCCCGATCTCGACATCGTGACCCTCGACGGTCCCCACGACACCGACTCCGGGGACGTTGCGGAAGCCGCTCACGGGTGGCAGCTCTCCCACCTCGAGTCGAGCGGTCGCGGTTACCGCGTGCGCGATCGGATGCTCCGACGCCGACTCGACCGCACCCGCCAGACGCAGGATCTCGTGCCTGCTCGCGCCGTCGAGCGGCGCGACCTCGGCGAGCTCCATCCGACCCTCCGTGACCGTGCCCGTCTTGTCCAGGACGACGGTGTCGATGGAGCGCGTCTGCTCGAGGACCTCCGGGCCCTTGATCACGATCCCGAGCTGGGCGCCGCGTCCCGTCCCGACCATGAGGGCGGTCGGCGTCGCGAGGCCGAGCGCGCACGGGCACGCGATGATGAGCACCGCGACTGCCGCCGTGAACGCGGCCTCCGTGGAGCCGCCGAGGAGAAGCCAGCCCGCGAGTGTCGCGAGAGCGAGGACGATCACGACGGGGACGAAGACGGCGGACACGCGGTCCGCGAGACGCTGGACCGGGGCTTTTCCCGACTGAGCTGCTTCCACGAGCCGGGCGATCTGCGCGAGCGCGGTCTCAGCGCCGACCTTCGTGGCGCGCACGACGAGTCGACCGTAGGTGTTGATCGTCGCGCCGGCGACCTCGGAGCCGGGACCGACCTCGGCCGGCAGCGACTCCCCCGTGAGCAGCGACTGATCGACCGCGGACGTACCCTCGACGACGACTCCGTCCGTCGGAATCTTCTCCCCCGGCCGCACGACGAGCAGGTCGCCGGGCGCGACCTGTTCGATGGGGACGGAAACCTCCGACCCATCGTGAACGACCCGTGCTTCCTTCGCACCGAGCTCGAGCAGCCTCCGGATCGCGTGGCCCGAGCGGCTCTTCGCAAGAGCCTCGAGATACCGGCCCAGCAGGATGAGGGTCGTGATCACGGCTGCGACCTCGAAGTACGTGTCCGCGTCCAGGCCGCCCAGGAGCACTACTGCCGACCAGATGTAGGCGGCGAGCGTGCCGATCGAGATAAGGGTGTCCATCGTCGCCGCGAGGTGGCGAGCGCTCCCGAGCGCAGCCTGGTGGAAGCCGAGCCCGCTCCAGAACACGACCGGCGTGGCGAGCACGAGGGCGACCCACTCCCAGCCGTTGAACTGAAGCGACGGAATCATCGCCAGCGCCGCGAGCGGCACCGTGAACGCGACTGCGACTCCGAGCCGGCGTCGCACGAGCCCGACCGGCTCGTCGTGCTGGTGAGAGGAGGCGTCGGCCGCACGAGCGTGGTAGCCGGCTGCCTCCACGGCGGACACGAGGTCGTCCACGGTCACCGACGGGCCGTACCGGACGGTCGCCTGCTCGGTGGCGAAGTTGACAGTCGCCGCGACGTCCTCGAGCTCGTTGAGCTTCCGCTCGATGCGATTCACGCACGAGGCGCACGTCATCCCCTCGAGATCGAGGCGGACCTCCTTCGACGCCGGACTCGCCGCGGTCTCGCTCATCTCCGGGGAGGATACCCCACGAGGGTATAGCTAGCCCATGACGATGCGGGATGCGCCGACGATGGCCTCGGCGCCGTCTGCGAAGCGGACCAGCGCCTTGCCCTTTCCGTCGTAGTCGGGCGACCACACGACGACTGTCGCGGCGTCGCCGAGCACCGTGCATGCCCGCCCGTCCTCGCCGTCGAGCCCCCGCCAGTAGCGCACGAACGGGTTCTCCTCCCACTCCCGACCGACGGTCGTGTCGTCCGTGTGTCCGGGGAGCACCCGCGTCTCGGGCGGCAGCGCCATGAGCACGTCCATGACGGATTTCCGCAGCTCCTCTGCCGGCCCGCCGCCGACCGCGTCGCGGAAGAGCGTGTCCCCCGAGAAGCAGAGATCGCCGACGACGAACGAGACGCCGTCGTCCGAATGGCCGGGCGTGGCCAGCGAGTCGATGCGCAGGCGACCGGTTTCGACCGGCCCGGACGTCACCTCGAGGCCGAAGCGCTCGACGAGCTCGTCGTTGCCCGCGACGTGGTCCGCGTGACCGTGCGTCACGAGCAGATGCGTCGGGGTCACGTGCTCGCGCTCGACGGCTGCGAGCAGCGGCTCGAGCGGAGCGCCGCTGTCGACGAACACGGCCACGCCGCCGGGCTCGTCCGCGAGGAGGAAGGCATTCGAGAGCCACGAGGGATGGAGGCTGCGCTCGAGGAGCATGTCGGTGGATCGTACGGAAGTCCGTCGGGCCTGGGAGAATGCTCTGCAGCCCGAGGCAGTCGACCGATGGAGGGAACGATGGACGGTGTATTCGCTGAGCGCGAGGTCCTGGAGGACACCGCCGATCGCTGGTGGATCTTCCTCCTCACCGGGATCGCGTGGCTCGTCTTCGCCCTGATCGTGTTCCAGTGGGACTACGTGTCCGTGTCCGCGATCTCGTACCTCTTCGGCATCGTCGCGATCCTCGCCGGAGTCAACGAGCTCCTGGAGATCTCCATCTCGACCACCGGGTGGAAGTGGATCCACGCCATCCTGGGAGTGCTCTTCATCGTGGTCGGCGTCTACGCGCTGTTCCACCCGTACGACACGTTCCAGACGCTCGCCATGCTCATGGGCCTGTTCCTGCTCTTCAAGGGGATCTTCGACATCACCGTCGCGTTCGTCACGAAGGGACAGTTCGAGCTCTGGTGGCTGCAGCTCGTCGTCGGGCTCATCGAGATCCTGCTCGCGTTCTGGGTCGCAGGCGACTTCCGTCAGAAGGCGATCTTGCTCGTCGTCTACGTCGGGATCATCGCGCTCACGCGCGGGATCAGCGAGATCTTCGTGGCGTTCAAGCTGAAGGGGCTGCGCAGGAGGCTCGCCGAGGTCACCTGAGCCGCGCCGGCGACCTTCTCACGGCGGGTACGGCGGGAGGACGAGCCGACCGCGCACGTGTGCGAAGTCGAAGTCGGCGACGAGGTTCCCGAGTTGCGGCACGGTCTCCCGCACGGTTGGCCGCGAGTCCGGCCTACCGTCC
>DATAET010000066.1:0-3115 GCA_036257855.1 Gaiellaceae bacterium
GACGCCGCGCGGGGTCATCATCAGGCAGACGTTCTCGGAGACGAGCTGGAAAGCGTCCCGATCGGTCGAGACGACACACGTCTTCACCCCCGTCTCGTCGGCCTGCGTCGCGAGCGTCGCGATCACGTCGTCGGCCTCCCAGCCCTCGAACTCGAGGTTCAGGTAGCCGAATGCCTCGACGATCGGACGGAAGTGCGGGAACTGCTCGCGAAGCAGGTCGGGCATCGAGCGACGATCGGCCTTGTACTCGGCGTCCAGTTCCTGTCGGTGGACGGGCCGTGTGTCCCACGCGACCGCGACGCCGCGCGGCCGGTAGTCGGAGAGCAGCTTGAAGAGCATGTTCGTGAAGCCGAGAAGCGCGTTCGTCGGCTGGCCGTCGGTCGTCTGCAGCTCCTCCGGGAGCGCGAAGAACGCGCGGTACGCGAGGTTGTTGCCGTCGACGAGGAAGAGCTCCGATTCGTGCGCGGGCCCGTCGTCGAGGACGAGCTCTTCTCCCGTGAGCGTCTTCGGCACCCGCTCCAGTCTATGGGGATCGCCTATGGCGAGCGGACGGCGAGACGCACGACGTGGCCGTGCGCTGCGAACGCTCCGTCGCCGTCCAGCATCCCCGTGGTGACGAGCAGCTCGACGGCATCCTCATCGGGGCGCATCTCGACGACGTGCGTCGATCCCTCGGCGAAGGTGCCGATCAAAGTGAAGGCAACCTCCCGGACATCTCGGAACGAGCTCCCCGGCACGACGACGTCGACCTCCAGCACGTTGTCCACGACCTCCGAGCGGCTCAGCTCCCAGCCACGAACGACGCACGCACGTTCGACGTGCGGGAGCAGATGCAGCTCCGCGTCCTCCGCGACCCAGTCCGGCGCGAGCATGGCCGCGCGGAGCCTGTCGAGGTCGGCGACCCCTCCCGCCGCGCTCGCTACGCCACGTCCGCGATCGTCCGTGTCCCAGCGACGCTTCACTGCGACCAGTCTGGCAGGCGCTGGTTGACTGGTGGCGTGCGTCGGATTCCGCTCCTCTCAGGCTCGCGCATCGTCCACGTGCCCGTCGACGACGACACGGTCGTCCTCCGCCCCCCACCCCCGCCGACCCGCATCGTCGACGCGCAAGCGGCCGTCCGCGACGCCGTGCGCTTCCCGCTCGACGACCCGTCGCTCGCCGTGTCTGCGAGTGGTGCGAGTCGCGCCACGATCGTCGTCGAACCACCCGCACTCCCCGTCCCCGGAGCCTCGGTCGACCCGAGAGGGGAGGCGCTCGCAGCAGTCGTCGACGAGCTCGAACAGCTCGGCGTGCCCGACGAGCGGCAGACGATCCTCGTGGCCGGAGGGCTCGCTCGCCGATTGCCACGCCGTGACCTCGAGCGGCTGCTTCCCCCGCCCCGTGCGCGCGAGTTTCGAGGCGCCGTGCTGGTCCACGACGCGGCCGACCCCGACCTGCTGCCCCTGGGCGAGGCCGGCGACGTCCGCGTCCATCGCGCCCTCGTCGAGACCGACTTGGTCGTCGTGGTCTCGTCCGCGGAGACGATCCTCCACGGCGGCCCCGGAGCGCTTCTCGCAGCGTGCGACGCCGACACCGTCCTCCGGACAGCCGGCGCAGACTCACTCGTCCGGGCCGCCGGAGAACCGGCGTGGCAGCTCGCCCTTGGGATCGAGTCGGCGTTGGCTTCGCGGGTCCAGCTCCACGGCGTGTCCCTCGTGCTCGACCACCCCCGGCTCACGGGCCGGTTCCGCGACTACCCCCACGAGCCGAGGTCACTCGAGCACGTGTCGCGCTCGCCGTTCCGGCGGCTCTACTCCGTCCTTCCCGGAGGCGTGCGCCGAAGCATCCTCCGGGATCAGGGCCGCGCGATCGCGGCCACGGCCGCGTTCGCAGGATCGCCCGCCGTCGCCCACGCAGAGGCCCTGCTACGCACCGTCGAGCTGCGAGGGGTGGCGCTGGACGAGCCCCTCGACGCACTGGTCGTCGGCGTGCCGTGGATCGGGCCACACGTCCCGCGCGAGCCGCTCAACCCCGTGACAGCGGCCGCCACGACCCTCGGCCTGGCTCTCCGGCTGTGGCGCGATGCCTTCCCGGTTCGCGACGAGGGGACGCTGGTGCTCGTCCACTCCCTCACGCGCTCGTTCGCGCACCGCGTGCACGAGCCCTACCGGGCGATGTTCGACGCTTTGAGCGCCGGAGGCGCCTCTGGACTCGCCTCGGCGCGAGCCGCGGCCGCCGTCGACGACGAGGCACTCGCCGCCTACCGCGGCGGCCTCGCCTGCCATCCGCTGCTCCCGTACGCGGACTGGGCCGGATGCGCGCCCGCGCTCGCGCGGCTCGGGAGCGTTCTCGTCGCGGGGAGCCGCGACTTCGCCGCGGCCCGGACGCTCGGCTTCGTGCCGAGCCACTCCATCTCGAACGCGCTCGACATGGCGCACGGCGTCGCGGGCGGCCGCGCGCGCGTCGGGGTCCTGCTCGCCCCTCCCTACGCGCCGATCCTCGTCGGGGGCTAACCCTCTCCCAGGTACGTCTTCCGGACCTGCTCGTTGGTCTTGAGCTCGTTGGCGGGCCCCTCGAGCGCGATACGGCCAGTCTCCATCACGTAGCCGCGCTGGGCCACCTCGAGCGCCATGAGCGCGTTCTGCTCCACGAGCAGCACGGGGGTTCCCTGCTTGTTGACCTCGACCACCGTCTCGAAGATGCGCTCGACGAAGATCGGCGCCAGCCCCATCGAGGGCTCGTCGAGGAGCAGGAGCTTCGGGCGCGCCATCAGCGCGCGACCGATCGCGCACATCTGCTGCTCGCCGCCGGACATGGTCCCTGCCTTCTGCGTCCGCCGCTCGTGCAGCCGCGGGAACAGCTCGAAGACGCGATCCATGTCCGCGGAGAAGTTCTCCCTGTCACGGCGCTGAAACGCGCCCATTTCGAGGTTCTCCGTCACCGACATGCGTGGAAAGAGCCTGCGGCCCTCCGGGCTCTGGGCGATGCCGCTCTTCACGATCGTGTGCGAAGAGGCGTTCGTGATGTCGGTGCCCTGGAAGCGGATCGCGCCCTGGCGAGGACGGTTCAGCCCGTTGATCGCGCGGAGCGTCGTCGACTTCCCGGCGCCGTTCGCGCCGATCAGCGTGACGATCTC
>DATAET010000067.1:0-2659 GCA_036257855.1 Gaiellaceae bacterium
GCCCGACTCCGACGCCTTCGTGGACGCCGCGAGCGGCGAGCTCGTCCGCGCGGTGCCCGAGCGCGACACCGTCCGGGTCGCCTACGGAGCCGGAGCGCTGTGGAGCATCTCCTCGACGGGGGAGCTGACGCGCATCGACCCGGCTACGGGCGAGGAAGTCGCCAGGCTCGGGCTCGGCGTCACGCCCAGTGGGCTCGCGGTCGGCGATGGGACCGTTTGGGTGGCGGACCGCAACTCACCGACGCTCCGCCGAATCGACCCGTCCGTCGACGAGGAGATCGACCCCTTCCACCTTCCGATGAACGGTGTCGTGACCGACCTGACGGGAGAGGTCGCCGTGGGGGCGGGCTCCGTCTGGGTCGGGCACGGAGCGTTCAACCCGGGCGCCTGGGTGGAACGCCTCGACGCGGAAACCGGGCGCGTGCAGAAGCGCCTCTCGATCCTCGCGGGTGACGTCGACCATCTCGCCTTCGGCGACGGCGCGCTCTGGGTCGCGAGCACCCCCTCCGGCGAGCTCAGGAAGATCGACCCGCAAACGGGCCATGTCGCGTTCGTGCGAGCGCTGCAGGCCCAGCTCTGCTGCGTCGCCGCCGGCGGCGGCTACGCCTGGGCGGCGACCAATCCGGAGGGACAGGTCTGGAAGGTCGCGACCAACGGAGGCGTCCTCGGGACCATCGAGCTCGGTTCGCCGGTATCCAGCCTGACGTATTCGGACGGGGCACTCTGGGCCGCGCTCGGCGAGGTAGGAACCGTCGTCCGAATCGACCCGACCACCGACGAGACCCGCGAGTACGACCTCGGCCACTCCGTGACGAGCGTCGACGTTCGCGGCGGGCTCCTCGCGGCGGGAGTCCGCCACAGCATCGAGGACGTGGCCGGAGATCTGACCGGCGACGTCGTGTTCGTCGGCCGGAAGGCACCGACGCTGTTCGACAGCGGCGCGCCCACCGAGCCCGCGTTCACGTCACCGACCTGGGACGCGCCGCAGGAGATGTTCCAGTACGTAACCTGCGCGAGGCTCCTGAATCACCCCGACGTGGAGAGTGAAGCAGGACGAACGCTCGTTCCCGAGGTCGCCGAGGACTATCCCGCGGTGTCGGATCGCGGACGAACGTTCACCTTCCGGATTCGGAAGGGCTTCCGCTTCTCGCCGCCGTCGGACGAGGAGGTGACCGCCGAGTCGTTCCGGCATGCCACCGAGCGCGCCGTCAAGCTCACGAGGCTCTTCGGTGACGACCTTCGCCCTCCCCTAGACAATCTCGTCGGCGCACAGAACTACTACGAGGGCAGGACGCGCCATATCTCCGGCATCTCGGCGCGCGACGACGAGCTCGTCTTCCGGTTCCGGAGGCCCGAGCCGGACCTGCCCTGGATGGCGCAGCTGAGCTGTGCCGTTCCGGTCGACACGCCGGTCATCAAGGGAGGCCTCGACAAGCCCGTGCCGTCGGCGGGGCCGTACTACCTCGCCGTTCTCACCGACTCGGTCGCGGTGCTGAAGCGAAACCCCAACTACGGCGGGACGAGACCGCAACATCTCGACGCGATCGTCTTCGAGTTCAACATCCCTCCCGCCGACGCCGCTACGCGGATCGAGAGCGGCACGCTCGACTACTTCCTGGAATCCCAGCAGGCGACGCTGACCCCGGACACCGCGGCTGCGCGCGCAGCAGGCAAGCGCTATCGCCTGACTCCGGATTCGACTCCCTCGATCGAGTTCTATGCCTTCAACTACGACCGGTCGCTGTTCGCAGACATCCGGATGCGCCGTGCCGTGCAGTACGCACTCGACCGACGTGCACTCGTCGACGCAAGCCCGACTGGAAGCGCGGGGCTCCCGGCAACGCGTCTCCTGTCCTCTGGCGTGCCGGGCTACGACGAGCGGCCGTTGTATCAGCTTCGCTCCAATCTCCGCACGGCACGTCGGCTCGTCGCCGGGCGCAGTGCTCGCGTGTTCGTCTCGACCTGGGTCGATCCGGCTGGCTACACGGACGCCTTCAACGGCGCCCTCCGGGACCAGCTGGCGGCGATCGGGCTGCGCATGATCCCGGTCCCGATCAGCCAGAAGGACTCCGAGGCCGAAGCTCTGGCGAAGATTCGCCGGTCGGATCTCATCTGGGGCGGCCTCAGCGCCGATACAGCCGACCCCGCCCACTACCTCAAGGATCTCTTTCTGCCAGCGACCGATGCACAGGAGCTCCGACGGATCCAGACGCTGTTCTCGCCCGAGCGCGAGCGCGCGGCCGCCACGCTGGCACGGAAGCTCGACCGTGAGTCGCTGTTCGCCGTGTTCGAGCAGGACGCGATTCCAGAGCTCGTGTCGAAACGGCTCGGCTGCATCGTCCACCAGCCCGAGTACGCCGGTGTCGACCTCGCCGCCCTCTGCCTGCGAAGCTCCACGAACTGAGAACCGTCGCCTCCCGTGTGAGAGGGGGCCGCCGACGTGGTATGTCTCTCTCCGATGGGAGCCGGGCTGGCGAGACGCGTGCGGAGGTGCTACTCCCTCGAGGCGGAGCTCGCAATCGTCGCGCTCGTCATGCTTGCGTGGCAGGCGGTCCGGATCCCGCTCGAAGGCGAAGTCGGGATCTCGCTCGTGCACGCCGAGGACGTGCTGCGGCTCGAGCACGTTCTCTCGCTCGACGTCGAGTCGGAGATCATCGGC
>DATAET010000068.1:0-1503 GCA_036257855.1 Gaiellaceae bacterium
ATCAACCAGCTCGGCTACGACAACTCGTTCGAGACCGACCACCCGAAGGACGAGCTGCGCTTCGGGAAGGGCGGCGTCGACGACGCGGAGGACGGCGAGGTCATCCTGCACGAGTACGGACATGCGATCCACCAGTCGCAGGGCTTCGACTTCGCACCGGAGGAGAACGGCGCGATCAGCGAGGGGTTCGGCGACTACTGGGCCGTAACCGTCTCGGACGTCGTCTCGAAACAGCTTGGCGTGCCGGAGCTCGAGCCGCTCCCGTGTGTCGCCGACTGGGACTCGGTCTCGTACACGAGCGGGCCGGTGCACTGCCTGCGGCGGCTGGACACGAACCTGCACTACCCCGCCGACCTGAACGGCGAGGTGCACCACGACGGGCAGATCTGGTCGCGCGCGCTGTGGGACATCCGCCAGGCGCTCGGCAACGTGAAGGCCGACACGATCATCCTGCAGGGGACGAACGGTTACACGGGCACGACGATGCCGGATCTCGCGAACCGCACCGTCGCGGCTGCACAGTCGCTGTACGGGAACGCCGCGGCCAACGCCGTCCGCCAGGCGTTCATCGCCCGCGGGATTCTCTAAGAGACACGCTGAACGAAGGCCCGGCCGCGCGCCGGGCCTTCGTTCGTACTCAGTCGATCGTGAAGTAGTCCGGGCTCTGGTAGCGCCCTGTCTTCTCCTTGCGCAACTGCATGAGGATGTCGTTCAGCAGCGAGGAGGCGCCGAAGCGGTAGAGGTCGGGCGTCAGCCAGTCGACGCCGAGCGTCTCGTGGACGAGCACGAGGTGCTGGACGGCCTGCTTCGCGTTGCGGATCCCGCCTGCCGGCTTGAAGCCGACGCGGCGGCCCGTCTCCTCGAAGACGTCGCGGATCGCCTCGAGCATCACGAGCGCGACCGGCAGGGTGGCCGCCGAGGAGAGCTTCCCGGTGGAGGTCTTGATGAAGTCGGCACCCGCGGCGATCGCGAGCAGCGACGCGCGGCGTACGTTGTCGTAGGTGCCGAGCTCGCCCGTCTCGAGAATCACCTTCAGGTGGGCCTCGCCGCTTGCCTCCTTCACCTTGACGATCTCGTCGTAGACCTTCGCGTAGCGACCAGACAGGAACGCGCCGCGGTCGATCACCATGTCGACCTCGTCGGCGCCGCGCTGCACCACCCAGCGGACCTCGTCGAGCTTTCCCTCCAGCGGCGACTGGCCCGACGGGAAGGCGGTGGCGACCGACGCGACCTTGACGCCGCTGTCGCCGAGACGCTCGACGGCCGTTGGGACGAGGTTCGGATAGACGCAGAGCGCCGCGACGGACGGCACCGACAGGTCGGACGGATCGGGCCGGATCGCCTTCGAGGCGAGTGCCGCGACCTTGCCGGGCGTGTCGGCGCCCTCGAGCGTCGTCAGATCGGTCATCCGCACAGCTAGGTCGAGCGCAAAGACCTTCGCCTCGCGCTTGATGCTGCGCTTCGCAAGCGTGCCGGCGCGCTCCTCCAGCGCGACCTGGTCGA
>DATAET010000069.1:0-1567 GCA_036257855.1 Gaiellaceae bacterium
ATACGGCGTGACGGGAATGTCGCCGGAGCTCCACTCCTTGCGTGTCATGCCCGCGCGAAGGCTCGGGCCGGCGATGTCCCATGAGCTCCCGACGTCCTTCCGCGCGACGGCGGTGCCGATGAACTGCGCGAGCGCCTTCCGCACCTGGCGCTTCTTCGCGGCCGTGAACGGCACTTGCTTCGCTTCGGCGTACCCCGTGTCCGCGACCGCCGGCCCGGTCGCCTCGCCTTTCGAGCCGGGGCTCGAGAAGTGGACGCCCAGGTAGATCAGCGGGATAGCGAGGACGACCGCGACAGCGGGGATCAAGAGCCTGCGCCGCCGGCGGGGCGAGTCGAGGACGCTCCACACGACGACTACTTAGACGCACGCGCCGACCGCGAGGTTGGTCAGTATCGGCGTCATGGGCGCGGCGTTCGGCTGGGGTGCGGTCGCTGCGTCGTCGCTCGTGCTCGGGATGTTCGTCGGCCTCCTGCGGCCTTGGCCGAGCCGTCTGATCGGGCTCGTACTCGCGTTCGGGGCCGGCGCGCTCGTCAGCGCCGTGAGCTTCGAGCTGTTCGAGGAAGGCGTGCAGGTCGGCGGCGCTGCGGCGGTCGGGATCGGGCTCGGAGTCGGGGCGGTCGTCTACTTCGTGCTCGCCCGCGCGGTCGAGAACCTCGGCCCGGGCGGCGGCTCCGGTGGGACGGCGCTCGCGCTCGGAGCGTTCCTCGACGGGATCCCGGAGCAGATGGTGCTGGGCATCGGGATCGCGGCCGGCGAGGGCGTGAGCGTCGCGCTGCTCGTCGCGATCTTCGTCTCGAACCTCCCCGAGGCGATCGGGTCGGCGATCGACATGCGCGAGGCGGGGACGGCGGTGCGCTCGATCCGCCTGCTCTGGCTCGGCGTCGCCGTCCTGTGCGCGCTGGCGACACCGCTCGGCTACGCCCTCGCGGAAGGCACCGGCGGGCACTTCCAGGCCGGGATCAACGGGTTCGCCGCCGGCGCGCTGATCGTGATGCTCGTCGACTCGATGATCCCGGAGGCGAGGGCCAAGAGCGGCCGCGTCGCCGGCCTCGCGACCACGCTCGGCTTCGCGGTCGCCGCGGGGCTCTCGACGCTGTCGGCCTAGTCCCGCCGAGTCCCGCGCCAGGGCCCGGGCACGAAGTCCAGCACGACGTTCACGGCCCAGACGATGATCGTTGCCCAGACGAGGGACATGAACCCGTGGATCTCGAAGCCGCTGACGAGGAGATCGGTGAGCCAGAGCATCAGCATCGAGACGCCGAACCAGATCAGGCCGAGCGTGATGAACGCGATGGGCAAGGTGAGCAGCCGCAGGAGCGGCTTGAGAATCGTGTTCAGGATCCCGAACAGCAGCGCAGCCTTGATCAGGTCGCCGGCCGAGTCGACCTCGACGCCGCTGAGCACGGCCACGACGACTCCCAGCACCACGGCGTTGGCCACCCAGGAGAGGACGAGCTGTTTTGCGAGGCGGATCATCGGCTCTGAGAGGGCGAATTCGCCGCCGAGGACGAGGTCCCTTTCGGCCGCGACATGACGTCGTCGCGGAAGAGCTGCAGCTGCTCGCGGA
>DATAET010000070.1:0-16395 GCA_036257855.1 Gaiellaceae bacterium
ACCCGAGTAGCTTCGTCCCTCCTGAAAGAGGTTTACAACCCGAAGGCCTTCCTCCCTCACGCGGCGTCGCTGCCTCAGGCTTTCGCCCATTGGGCAAGATTCCCCACTGCTGCCTCCCGTAGGAGTCTGGGCCGTGTCTCAGTCCCAGTGTGGCTGATCGTCCTCTCAGACCAGCTACGGATCGGAGCCTTGGTAGGCCGTTACCCCACCAACAAGCTAATCCGCCGCGGACCCATCCTCGGCCGGAGGCCGAAGCTACCTTTTCCGACCAGCTCGAGAGCCGGAAGGGCCATCCGGTATTAATCCGGGTTTCCCCGGGCTATCCCGGTGCCGAGGGCAGGTTATCCACGTGTTACTCACCCGTTCGCCGCTGTCCCCGGGGCCGAAGCCCCGGTTCTCGCTCGACTTGCATGTGTTAAGCGCGCCGCCAGCGTTCGTCCTGAGCCAGGATCAAACTCTCCGTGAAGAGACTTGGCGCCTCCGGACGAAGCCGAAGGCAAGTCTGATCAGTTCGAGCTCGATGCTCGATCGTCTTCCAAAGGAACAAGAAGACGGGTTCATTTCCCCTCGCAGGCTGACGCCCGCGAGGAGTCTCGACGTTTCACGCTGTTGAGTTTTCAAAGACCGCGCCGCTTTGCGGCAACAAAAAGCCTCTGGCTCGCACCAGAGGCCCTCAAGGACGAACACACATTCGTATCCGCTCGCTCGAAGGCTCTCCAGTTCGTCGAGTTACAGGCTATCTGCACCCTCCTCGCGGAAGGCTGAATGATGGTAGCACACCAGATTTCTGTGTCAACCAAGCCGTTCTGAGGCCTGAGCGGTCAGTCCGTGAGGCGCACGAACCGACGCTTGCCGGCCTGGACGAGCGTCCCGGAGAGCGCTGAGCGCGGCAGATCGAGCTCTTCCACCTGCCTGCCGTCGATCTTCACACCGCCCTGCGCGATGAGGCGGCGCGCCTCGCTGGTCGACAGGCCGAACGCATCTGCCAGCACGGCAGGAAGGTGCAGCTGCTCCCCCTCCCGCAGCGCATGCTCAGGGACGTCGTCGGGCGCGCGGCCCTCGCGGACGACCCTCGTGAAGTGCTCCTCCGCGGCCCGTGCCGCGTCCTCGCCGTGATAGAGGCCGACGATTCCTCGTGCGAGGGCGAGCTTCGACTCCATCGGCTCGGCGGCGGGCGCCTCCGCGTCGAGGCAGAGTCGCCACCACTGGTCGAGTGCAGCGTCCGGGATGGACATAACCTTCCCGAACTGCTCCTCGGGCGGTTCGTCGATCCCGACGTAGTTCCCGACGGACTTCGACATCTTCTCCACGCCGTCCGTGCCCACGAGGAGCTCGTAGGTCATGACGACCTGCGGTTCGAGGCCGTACTGGGCCATCACGTCGCGCCCCATGAGCAGGTTGTAGAGCTGGTCGGTTCCGCCGACCTCGATGTCGGCTTCGACTGCGACGGAGTCGTACCCCTGCGCGAACGGGTAGAGGAGCTCCGACACGGAAATCGGCGCCCCGCTCGCGAAACGCTCCCGGAAGTCGTTCCGCTCGAGGAGCTGTGCGACGGTTCCGGTGCGCGTCAGGCGGACGATCTCCGCGTAGTCGAGTGTGCCCAGCCATTCGCCGTTGAAGCGGATCTCCGTCCGGTCGCGATCGAGGATCCGGAACGCCTGCTCCGCGAAGAGCTTGGCGTTCGCGTCGAGTACGTCATCCGGAAGCACGAGGCGTTCCTTCGACCGACCGGACGGGTCGCCGATCCGGGCCGTGTAGTCACCGACGATGAGGACGGTGACGTGCCCGGCGTCCTGAAACGCACGCAGACGCCGGAGCACCACGGCGAAACCGAGGTGGATGTCGGGCCCCGTCGGATCGATGCCGAGCTTCACCCGAAGGGGTCGCGCTTGCCGGAGCTTCTCGTCGAGACCGCCCTGGGGAAGCAGGTCGACGACGTGGCGCGTGAGCTCCGCGTCCGCGATCCCCATCACGCTACGCCGCTCTCACGTGCGCCGCCGTGACCTCGGCGGCTGAGCGGCACCCTAGGAGGGCGAGCGCATTTTCGGTCTCCTCGCGCAGGATCTCGAGCACCTGCTCGACTCCCTTCGACCCCCCGAAGGCGAGCCCGTACAACGCGGGGCGCCCGACGAGCACTGCCCGTGCGCCAAGCGCGAGCGCCATGACGACGTCGGTACCGCGACGCACGCCGCCGTCGAGGAACACCTCGGCCCGGTCGCCGACGACCTCGACGACTTCCGGAAGCGCCTCGAGTGACGCGATCGCGCCGTCGAGCTGACGTCCACCGTGATTCGAAACGACGACGCCCGCGGCGCCGTGCTGGCACGCGAGATCCGCGTCCTCGGCCGTCACGAGGCCCTTGACCACGACAGGCACCTTCCAGCGTTCGCGAAGCTCCGTCACGTAGTCCCACTCGAGGCCCGACTCCAGCAGCCCGAGCGAGTGGTGTCCCTCACTCTCGCCCCCGCGGGCGCGCGCCGCGACGATCGCAGGCACGTCGTCCTCGGGCGCCTCGAAGCCGGTCCGTGCCTCCCGGTGCCGGATCCCGTAGACGGGCAGGTCGGCCGTGAGCACCAGGGCCGAGAAGCCGACCTCGAGCGCCTGCGCGATGACGTCGTCGCTGACCCCGCGGTCGCGGAAGACGTAGATCTGAAGCCAGCGCGGAGCTCCGGGAGCGGCGGCCGCGATGTCCGCGGGCGTGGCGGTCGCGACCGTGGAGACGCACATCAACGTCCCGGCCGCGGCGGCGCCACGTGCCATCGCAACCTCACCCTCCTCGTGGGCGATCTGCTGGAACGCCATCGGCGCGACGAGCGCGGGCATCGACACGGGAGTTCCGAGGACGGTCGACTCGGTCGTGACGGAGGAGACGTCGACGAGAACGCGCGGCCGGAGCCGGTACTGGGAGAACGCCTCCCGATTCCAGCGCAACGTCCGCTCGTCCCCCGCGCCTCCGACGATGTAGCTCCACGCCTCGGGCGTCACGGCCTGTTCGGCCAGGCGCTCGGCGTCGTCAACTGTGAGCAGGTGCTCCACGGCCGGTGAGCCTATCGCCTCGGTGGCGGCCGATTTCACGCTTTCGCAAGGCTGCGCGGCCTACGCTCCGGACATGCTCGTCCTCCTCGGGATCGCGTTCATCGCAGGGATCATCACCGCGATCTCGCCGTGCGTCCTGCCCCTCCTCCCGATCCTGCTGGCCGGGAGCGCCACCAGCTCCGACCGACGACGCCCGTACGCGATCGTCGCGGGCCTCGTCGTGTCGTTCACGACGTTCACGCTCGCCGGCGCCGCGCTCCTCAGCGCACTCGGGCTCCCGGAGGATTTCCTCCGCAACATCGCGATCGCCGCGTTGCTCGTTCTCGCTGCGAGCCTCGTCTCCACTCGCGTCGCGTGGATCCTCGAGCGGCCGTTCCTCTTCCTCACACGGCGCCGCGTGGGCGCTGACTCGAACGGCTTCGTCGTCGGGCTCAGCGTCGGGCTCGTCTTCGTGCCGTGTGCCGGCCCCGTGCTGGCCGCGGTGACCGCCCTCGCCGCGAGCGGCGAGGTCACGTTCCGCATCGTCCTCGTGACGGGGGCGTATTCGGTCGGCGCCGCGATCCCGATGCTCGCGATCGCGGTCGGCGGACAGCGGCTCGGCGCAGGCATGAAGAGCCTTCGCGCACACGCCGATGCGGCGAGGAAGATCGCGGGCGTGGTCGTCGGGGCAACCGCTCTCGCGATCGCATTCGGCGCAGACCAGCGGTTCACGACCGCCGTACCGGGATACACCGCAGCGCTCCAGGAGCACATCGAGCAGAGCACCGCCGCCCGGAGGGAGCTCGGGAAGCTCTCCGACGTAGGAGGCGCATCCGCAGCGACCTCATCCGACGAGCCGCTAGCCCCGGAGCTCCGCGGCATCGCGCAGTGGCTGAACACACCGGACGGACGGCCGCTCTCACTCGCGAAGCTCCGTGGCCGCGTCGTCCTCGTCGACTTCTGGACGTACTCCTGCATCAACTGCCTCCGCACGCTTCCGCATCTCGAGGCCTGGGATCGGGCATACCGGAAAGCGGGGCTCACGATCGTCGGCGTGCACAGTCCCGAGTTCGCGTTCGAGCACGTGCCCGACAACGTCCGGTCCGCGGTCGAGCGGCTCGGTGTTCGCTATCCGGTCGCGCTCGACAACGACTTTGCGACGTGGCGCGCCTACTCGAACTCCTACTGGCCCGCCGAGTACCTGATCGACCGTTCCGGGCGCATCCGGCACGAGCACTACGGCGAGGGCGCATACGGCGAGACCGAGAGCCTTATCCGACGGCTCCTCGGAGAGCGAGCGGAGGCGGCCCGCACAACGGTTGCGGACCGCACGCCGATGGTCCTCACCACTCCGGAGACGTACCTCGGCTACGCGCGCATCGCGAACCTGGCCAATCCGGAGCTCGCGTTCGGCCTCTCGTATGAGTACCGCTTCCCGCGCGGCGCGCTCGATCGCGATCGCCTCGCGTTCGCGGGCAGCTGGAGGATCGAGGAGTCACACGCGATCGCCGGGCGTGACGCACGCCTGCGTCTCTCCTTCCAGGCCGACGACATCTACCTCGTCCTGGCGGGAGAAGGCCGCGTCGACGTGATCGTCGACGGTCGCCGGGCTCGGGTTCTGCCCGTGTCCGGCACCCCCCGGCTGTACACACTCGTGCGCTTCCCGGCCCTGACGCGCGGGCTGCTCGAGCTCCGCTTCACTCCCGGGCTCGAGGCTTACGCGTTCACGTTCGGCTAGCGGCGACTCAAAACGGGTAGGGAGCGAGGCTCCACGCCGCGGCCGCGTACCAGACGCCGAAGAGGAGGCTGGTCGCTCCGAGGCCGGGAACGAGTGTCCGCGTCGCCGCCGCGACCGGACGTGTCGTCAGCGTGAGGCCAAAACCGGCGGTGACGACGGACATCGAGACGGCAGTGAAGAAAGCCAGGAGCACGAGCGACGCGACCGCGACCCCCTCTGAGGGGATGGCCGCGAGGAGGAGGACTCCGACGCCCGCGCTTCCGCCCATTCCGTGGACGAGCCCTACCCCGAGCGCACCCGCCGGCGTCCGGACGGCATGCCGATGGTCGCGATCATGGTGCGCGTGGGCGTGGAGGTCGAAGTAGCCGTGCCGCCAGCGAACGAGCACGCGGAGAGCGAGGAAGACGATGAGGGCAGCGACGGCGGTCTCGGCGCCTTGCTGCATGCGCTCGGGCAGGTAGCGCCCGGCGACGAGCACCGGGATCCCGAATGCGACGAGCGTGATCCCGTGCCCGATGCCCCACCAGGCGCCAAGGCGTGCAGCCGAGCGGGCCGCGTGCTCGCGACCGGACGCAACCAGGGTCGTCATGGCCGCGATGTGGTCGGGGTCGGTCGCGTGGCGGAGGCCGAGCATGACAGCGACGAGGAGCACCACTCCCACCGATGCCCCCTGCGAGAGGCCGGAGATCCAGTCGTCGAGTCCGAACATGGCCGTAGTTCGTCAGAGCGTCCGAGTCGGTTCGATCACAGGACGCCCGGGAGTGCGCGCGCCGTGATGACGAGTCCCACCGTCAGGATGAGCGCTGCACTCAGCGCAGGGAGCGCACGGACGAGCGGCCCGTCCAGCGAGATCCGCCCGAACGTGTGCCGCGCCAGGACCGCGACGAGACCGATGCCGGTAATCGTCGCGGCGAGCCCGAGGCTAAACGCGACGATGAGCGCGAGACCGAGGCCAACCCTGTGGAGAGCGATCGCGGACAGGAGGACGACGAGCGCCGAGGGGCACGGGAGCAGGCCGGCGGCAACGCCGACCCCGAGGATCCCCTTCGACGTCAGGGCGTCGTCGTGGTCGTGGTGGTGATGCTCGTGCTCGTGGTGGTGGTCGTGGTGCGCACCTGCGTACCGCCGCGAGCGGAGTCGCTGCCTGAGGACGGACGCCCCAACGGCCACGACGAGCACTCCGGAGACGAGCATCAACCAGGGGTACAGCTGCTCCGGCACGATGAACGCCGACAGCCCGAGCGTCACGAAGCCGAGCGCGAACACACCCGCCGTATGCGCGATCGTGACGGTTCCACCGAGAAGGAACGCGTGCCGGGCTGTCCCTTTCGTGCCGACGAGGTAGGCGGCGACCATCGCCTTGCCGTGGCCGGGTGTGAGCGCATGGGCCGCGCCCCAGAACGCTGCGACGAGGAGCGAGGCGAGGAGCACGCCGACAGTGACGTCACCTTGCTCGATCAGCGCTGCGAGGCCACCGCGCGGGTGGCTTGGAGCGTCCGCGCGCTCGATCGTCGGAGCTGGAGCGGACGCCGATCCGAGGTCGATGGTCGCCTCTGCGGCCGAGACGTCGAGCGGAGACCGAAGCTGCCCTCGCGGGTACTTCCGCAGGACGTCGCTCGTGCTCGTCGACGGAACGTCGGCCGTGACGACGCGCCCGCCGTCCCGCCCGCGAATCGTGACCTCGTGCCAGCCGATCCTGCCCGGGAAGGACGCGTCGCGGAAGGCCAGCGCAGTCCCCGTGCCAGCCACACGGTAGACGACGTCGAGCCGCAGCGTCGGCAGCCCACCTGCGCCCGGACGCGACGCGACGTGCGACGTTACGACGCGTAGCGCCACACGGCGACCGTCGAGCGTGAGGATGAGCTCCCGGGCGAGCCGGGTGGCGTAGCCCGGCCGTCTGACGCCCGCACCGACCTGATACGTCGGGATCTCGGCGAGGTCGAGTGCGTAGCGGACGTACACGGTGTCGCCCGCCACCTCGAGGCCGGCGTAGTGATTCACGGTGAAGTTGCCGAGCGGGTGAGCGCTCGCGACCGCCGGTGCGACGAGAGCGGCCAGCACGATTGCGGCGGCGGCAGCGAGGCGCTTCACGGAAATTGTTCGCACGAGATCGCGGGGCGGTTCGTGAGGGCCGGTGACCCGGCCCTCACGTCGCGCGAAGGTACTACTTGCCCTTCGTGTTGTCGAAGCCCGACTGCGGATCCGCGATGTACGGGAAGGATCCGAGGAGTTGTCGATCGTCTGCGTTCACGCCGTCACCGAGCGGCAGCTTCGTGCCCTTGAGGAAGCCGCCGACCGCCTGCTCGGCGATGTCGATGACGTCGTCACCGAGCCGCCGGCCGTTCGGCCAGCCCTGGTTGTCTCCTGCGAGCACGCCCATCCGGTTCGGGTTCTTCGTCACCGGAATCGCGAGGTTCAAGCGGAGGAGCTCCGCGAGCCTGGGGCTCGTGAAGTTCAGCTTGGGCACACCCGTGAGGAGGACGGCGACGAGGTCGTCGCGATCCGTCTCGGGAGCTCCGAGCTTGTACAGCTTGTTGATGACCGCGGCGAGGATCGGCGTGTCGTAGTACTGACGGAACCGTCCCTCCTTCCACGGCTGGAGCCCGTTCCACTGGTCCTTGAGGCCCGTTGGGATGACCACCTCGTTGACCAGGGGATTGGCGAGCCGGTCGACCTGGATCCAGGCACCGGACGAGCGGACGCCCGCAGTGGTCCGGGTCGTGACCTTCCGCCGGTCGACGGACGACCAGACGCCGACGATCCCGCTCTTCGCACCGAGCCCCGCGATCGGGACCTGCACGCCGAACGTGTGCACGCCGTAGCCGGCGAAGAAGTCCTTCCCTCCGCCCATGTTTCCGGTGCCCTTGCGGATCGCGACGAGATCGAAGATCGCGCCGACATCGCCGAAGAACGGGTCGTCACGCTGGCCGGCGAACGCCTTCGAGCGCCCTCCGTCGAAGGAGACGACACCCTTCGCCGCGAGCGAGCCGTAGTTCGGGGTCGAGCGCGGCCCGATGTTGTTCGGGGGTGTCGTCGCCCGTGCAACGACCTGCGACTTGTGTCCAACGACCCGGGTCACAGTGAACGGCTGTGCCGTGTCGCCGAGGAAGAACGGGCCCGTCTTCGTCCTGAACCGGAACTGGTACGTGACGTTCGGGCGCGCATCGCCGTCCGTGTCGATCTTCAGGTTGTAGCGCGCGTTCGGCGAGAACGTGTACCAGTTGGGCCCTGCCGCTGGGTCCTCACCAGGGTTGACGTTGGCAAGAATCGTCACGGTGTTCGGCTTGTCCGGGCTGCGGAACGCGTACAGGTCGGTGAGGTCGGCCGCCGGATCCTCTGCGATCAGCGGCGCCTCGCGGTGACTCGACGCGGTTCCGTTCCCGGGGCCGAGCGTTACGGCGCCGACGACCGCTGCAAAGGCGAGCAGCGCAAGCGCGGCGACCGCGGTGATGCGTCTGTGCATCGTTACTCCTCTCGTGGACTGCGGTGGGGAACGGCCCTTGTTCGTCGGCTCGACGAGGCCGGTTTGCCATGAACCGGATCGCAACATCGAGCGAACCACGGCCATGGAGGCGACAGCGTCCACCGTGTTAGCGTTGCCCGGGACGCAGGATCGCTTCGCCATGCGCAAGCACCACGCCCACCTCTCCGATGAGGCCCTCGTGGCGCTCGTCGCACGCGGGGACGAGGACGCGCTCGCCGAGCTCTACGACCGCGTCTCTCGTGTCGCCTACGGCCTCGCGCTGCGCGTGCTGCGCGACGAGCGCCACGCGGAGGACGCCGTTCAGGAGGCCTTCCTCCAGGTGTGGCGGAGCGCGGCGAGCTTCAGGGCCGAGCGCGCGAAGGCGAGCACGTGGATCCTCACGCTCGTCCACCGCCGCGCGGTCGACCTCGTGCGACGCGAGGAACGCCGGCAGGCCGAGCCGCTCGCGGACGACGACTCCGTCGGGCAGGCGTCCGAGCAGACGGAGGAGGCGGCGTGGCTGCGGTTCGAGCGCGAACGCGTGCAGTCCGCGCTCGCGCAGCTGCCGGACATGCAGCGCGAGGCGCTCGAGCTCGCCTACTACGGAGGCTTTTCGCAGTCCGAGCTGGCCGAGAGGCTCGGCGTGCCTCTCGGGACGATCAAGAGCAGGATGTTCGCGGGGCTCGCGAGGCTACGCGAGCTCCTCGACGAATCCGCACAGGAAGGATCATGGAAGCCGGAATTCACGAGCTGACCGCCGGCTACGCGCTGGACGCGCTCGACCCCCAGGAGCGGTCGGCCTACGAGGCCCACCTCGCCGGGTGCGAGCAGTGCCAGGCGGAGCTCGAGTCCTTCTGGGTGACGACCGAGGCCCTGGCGGTCGCCGCGTCGGGCCCGGCCCCGAGCACCGCGCTACGCGAACGCATCCTCTCCGACGTCCGTGCCGAGCCCCTGGTCGTCGTGCCGTTCGAGCCCCGGCGCCGACGCCTCGTGCCGGTGCTCGCAGCGACAGCCGCGATCGCGGCTGTGGTCGCGCTCGCCATCGGGCTGTGGGCGGCCGACCTCTCGAGCCAGCTCGACGAGTCGCGTGCCGCCCTCGAGCGCGATCGCGCGAACGCGGCTGTGCTCGCCGATCCTGACGCGCGCTCGGTCGCGCTGCAGACGGGGACCGGTCGTCTCGTCGTGGCCGCCGACGGGCGCGCCGTGCTCGTCGTCGACGGGCTGGATCCCGCTCCTGCCGGGAAGACGTACGAGCTGTGGGTCATGCCGAACGGCAACGTCGACGAGGCCGAGCGAGCAGGCCTCTACCCGGGACGAAACGGCGCCGACATCCTCGGAGTCGACGGCGTCGTGAGCGCGGGCGACGTCGTGGGCGTCACGCTCGAGCCGGCTGGAGGGGTGGACGCGCCGACGACGCACCCGGTCGTCGCCTCGAAGCCCGTCTGAACCGTCCCTTTGCGGGCTGTTTGACCGCACGGAGCTAGAATCTGCCCCCTTGCGGGTTCGGAAGGAGAAGGGGATGTCGCGCGCGCGACGCCGAGTTCGCAAGCGTCGTCTTGCGGCGCTCCTGCTCGTCCTCTTCGCCGCGGCGCTCGTCTCGTTCACGTTCGGCCTGGTCCGCGCCGTTGCGAGTGAGATCCCGTCACTCGACCCGGCAGCGCAGCATTCCGACGTCGACAGCGTCGTCTACGCGTCGAACGGCCGCAGCGTGCTCGCCGTGCTCCGGGGGGACGAGAGCCGCGTCCTCGTCGACACCGAGGACATCGCCCCGATCATGCGACAGGCGATCGTCTCCGTCGAGGACCAACGCTTCTTCGAACACAACGGGGTCGACGTGCGCGGCATCGCACGTGCGCTCTGGCAGGACGTGCGTCAGCAGGGGATCGTCGAGGGCGGCTCCACGATCACTCAGCAGTTCGTCAAGAACGCGTACATCCGCAACGAGCGGACGCTCGCGCGCAAGGTCCGGGAGGCGGCACTCGCGTGGCAGCTGGAGCAGCGCTGGAGCAAGGATCGGATCCTCACCGCGTATCTGAACACGATCTACTTCGGGCACGGCGCGTACGGGATCCAGCAGGCCGCCCGCGCGTACTTCAAGAAGAGCGCCAGGGATCTCAACCTCGCCGAGTCGGCCCTCCTCGCAGGGCTCCCCGCCGACCCCTCGCTCTACGACCCGGCGACGAACCGGCGCGGCGCGAGGCTCCGACGGCATCACGCGCTCGACATGATGCTCGCGCAGGGGAAGATCACCCGGCGCCAGTTCATGCGCGCGGACAAGGCCGAGCTTCCTGCGCCCGAGGACATTCGCCTCCCCGGGACGCAGGGGCCTGCGCCCTACTTCGTCAACTACGTGAAGGACCAGCTGGTCGCGCAGTACGGGGCAGGACGCGTCTTCGGTGGCGGCCTGAAGGTGACGACGACCATCGATCTCACGATGCAGCTGAAGGCGCGCGCCGCGATCGAGCAGGTTCTCCGCAGCCCGAACGGCCCAGCCGCAGCACTCGTCGCGATCGACCCGCACACAGGTGCGGTCCGCGCGATGTTCGGAGGTCGCAACTTCCGTCAGAGCCAGTTCAACCTCGCCGCGCAGGCGAAGCGACAGCCGGGCTCCTCGTTCAAGCCGATCGTCCTCGCCGCAGCGATGAACGAGGGCGTCTCACCGCTCACCGAGCTCGAGTCGAAGCCGGTCTCGATCGATGCGGGCGACCGGATCTGGAAGGTGACGAACTACGACCACACGTACCTCGGCCGTATCAGCGTCTCGCGCGCGATCGTGTCGTCGGACAACTCGGTGTTCGCCCAGCTGACCGACCTCGTCGGGCCGAAGGAGATCGTCAAGACGGCGCACAGCCTCGGCATCCGCAGCCATCTCGCGCCGTACTTCTCCATCGGCCTCGGCTCGGGCGCGGTGAGCCCGCTCGAGATGGCACGGGCGTACGCCACGTTCGCGAACGACGGACGACGCGTCGACGGCTCGAAGTTCGGCAACCAGCCACGCGTCGTCGAGACGGTCGAGCGGATCCGCTCCGGTCGCGTCGACGAGAACGCTCCCCGCCCGACGCAGGTGATGGACGAGGGTCACGCCGAGCTCCTCACGAGCATGCTCGAGAACGTCGTGCGCGAGGGGACCGGGAAGCGGGCGTATATCCCCGGCTTGCAGATCGCAGGCAAGACGGGGACGACGGACAACTACGGCGACGCCTGGTTCGTCGGTTACACGCCGGACCTGGTCGTTGCCGTCTGGGTGGGCTACCCGGACTCGCTCCGGCCCATGCTCACGGAGTTCGAGGGCGAGCCCGTCGCAGGCGGGACGCTTCCCGCACTGATCTGGAAGTCGTTCATGGAGAAGGTGGAGCGCGACGAAACGGACTCCTTCGACTCGCCTCCCTACCTCGGCGGCGTGCCGACGTGGGTGGTGCGGCGTGACGGCTCGTGGCAGCTCGACAACGGCTACTGCCGAGGGTCGAGGCTCGTCGCCTACTTCTCGGGAGAAGCCCCGGACGACGAGGCCGACTGCAAGCCGAACGAGGTCGAGGTGCCGCTCGTGGTGGGAATGACCGCAGAAGGCGCGAAGGCTCGCCTCGCGGAGCAACCGCTGAGCGCGAGCGTCGTCTACGCGCCGGCGAAGCCCGGCAAGCTCCCCGGAATCGTCGTGGGCCAGGATCCCCGGGCAGGCGGGCTCTCGGCGAACGACGACGTCACGATCTGGGTCTCCAAGGCGCGGTACGGGGCGCTCCCCAACTTCGTCGGCTCGAGCCTCCGGGACGTCCAGAGCGAGGGAGGCAGGATCAAGGTTCGACTGGCCGCGCGAACCGCGCCCGGACGCGCCGGGACCGTGCTCAGACAGACGCCCGCGCCGGGCGTCGCGATCGCCCCCGGTCTGCGGGTCAAGCTCGTGGTCGGGGACGGCTCACGAACGTAGACCCGGCGAGCGAATAGCGCCACGGCCTGTCGGCCGCCCGCGTGATCCCGACCCTGGTCGACTCGACCACGTCAGGAGAGCTCTCCGGCGCGACCAGCGCGAAGGGCGGCGACGCGAGGTCGAGACCGTCGTGGGCGCCAGATATTTCGAGCGCCTGGGTCAGCCGGCCAGGCCCGGAGGCGAGAAGGAGCGGGTCATCGACGCCGCGACGCGCTCGCATCGCGTCGAGGCCCGTGGTCGGCTCGAGGGCGCGGAGGAGCACCGCCGCACCCACACCGTCCTCGTCGCTGACGACGTTGGCGCACCAGTGGACACCGTACGAGCGATAGACGTAGAGCCGGCCGGGCGGGCCGAACATCGTCGCGTTGCGCGACGTCCGTCCGCTGAAGGAGTGGCTCGCAGGATCGTCCGGCGCATACGCCTCGGTCTCGACGATGATGCCGCCGACCCCGTCCACGAGCAGTTTCGAGCCGACGAGTTCACGGGCGACGACCCGGACGTCGCGTCCGAAGAAGTCGTCGAGCAGCGTCAGAACAGCGGCTCGGTCTCGGTCGGCCGCGAGGTCGACGCGAGCACCTTCCGCGCTCGACGCCCGAGATCACCGAGATCGACGCGGCCCTCCTCCGCTGCCGACGCGAGCCGCTCGGCGAGGTCGAGCGCGGAGTCGAGGACGAGCGAGTCGCCCGCCTCGTGCCCCATGTCGTGGAGGATCGTGCGCTCCGTCCTCGAGGCGATGAGGGGCTCCGCGACGCCTTCGACCCAGACGCGCGTGCGCCGGCCTCCTCCGCGATCGTCACCGGTGATCGGCTCGAGCGCGTAGATCTTGTCCGCCCGCGCGTACTTCCCGAAGCCGAGGAACACCATGCTCGCCGGCGTCATGGAGCGGAGTATGACGTGCGCTTCTCCTCGTGGAGCAGCGCGATCGCCGCGACGGCGGCGAGTGTGATGACGACGAGCCAGATCGGCTTCGCAGAGGGCAGGATCGCCGACGGGATGCTCACATCCGTCCAGCCTCGCTTGTACAGCTGCTCGTTCCAGGCGTCCTGGACGAAGTTGACCAGGCCGTACGCGAGCATCGTCCCGAGGTAGCCGAAGGTCACGATCCGGAGCCGCGGTGACGGGATCGCGACGCGGGACAGAAGGAGCGCGGTGAGGACCAGCACCGTGCCGTCCAGGCCGTGGTGGTGCCCCAGATGGACCGCGGCGATCGGCGTCCCGTGCTCGCTCCCGAGCTCCTCGCCCATGAAGACATCTCCCGGGAAGTGGAAGCCGAGGTTGGCCGTCAGCCAGGGGAGCGAGAGGAGAAGCAGCACCGCACCGGCGACGATTCTCGCCCCGTCCCACGGCTGCCTCGGCGCGAAGGCCGAGCCCACCCGCCGCGCCGCCGCAGCGGTCAGGCCGACCGCGATGACGACTCCGACCGCAGGGATTGCGTTTCCCCAGTGAGCATCGAGGTTCGCCTGGTCGTTGAAGAACGGGATCGTCGCGCAGAGCGCGATCGCAGGCGCTGCGGCCCACCAGGCCCGGCGGGGAAGTGCGGCGACGGCGACGAGCGTGAGCGCGATGGCGACGAGCCCGATCGGGAAATTCACCAGCGTCAGAGTGCGGCTCAGCCCGCCGACGATCCCGTCACGCGAGACGTGGTAGGTCTCGGATGGATCGACCCAGCTGTACGTGACGAGAACCTCGAGCGCGATCAGCGTCCAGACGGCCCAGACGGAGATCGCCTCGCCCTGGGACGGGCCCCGCGCCATTACTGCATCGCACCGCGCAGCGCCTCGGCGACGACGTGCTGGTCGTCCTCGGGAAGCCGTGCGTGGAACGGCAGAGCGAGCGTGCGCGAGGACATCTCTTCGGCCACCGGGCAGAGGCCGACGCGGTACCCGAAACGCTCCTGCATGTATGGCTGGAGGTGGATGCACGGCAGGTAGCGGGCCGTCTGCACGCCGCGACCCTCGAGCGTCGCGATGACGGCCTCGCGATCGGCGTCGGGCGGCAGCGCGACCACGTAGACGAACCACGAGCGCTCGTGGTCGTCGTCGTCGGCGCACGGCAGCCCGAGTCCGGGGATCGAGCCCAGGAGCTCCGAGTAACGTGCCGCCACGGCGGCTCGGCCGGCCAGGATCGCGTCGAGCTTCTCGAGCTGCCCCAGCCCGATCGCGGCCCGGACGTCGTCGATGCGGTAGTTGAAGCCGAGCCGTGCGTGCTCGAGCCAGCCTCCGGAGTCGGCGCGACCCTGGTTGCGAAGGCTGCGGAGCAGTCGCCACTCGCTCTCCGAGTGCGTCGTGACCATTCCGCCCTCTCCCGTCGTGATCTGCTTGTTCGGGTAGAAGGCGAAGACCGCGGACGGCCCCTGAGAGCCGATCGACCTCCCCTTGTAGCGGGCTCCGAGCGCCTCGCAGGCATCCTCGATCAGCGCGATGCCGCGCGTCTGGCAGATCGACCTCAGCTCGTCGAGCTCACACGGGTAGCCGTAGATGTCTACGGCGATGACAGCGCGCGTGCGGTCCGTGATCGCGGCCTCAACGGCCGCCGGATCGAGGTTGAGGGTCCGAGGGTCGACGTCGGCAAAAACCGGCGTCGCGCCCTCGTAGATCGCGCAGTTCGCCGAGGCGACGAAGGAGTACGGCGACGTGACCACCTCGTCCCCGGGGCCGACGCCGGCCGCGATGCACAGGAGGTGCAGGCCTGCAGTGCCACTCGAGACCGCGGCCGCGTAGGGCGCTCCCACCACCGCGGCGAGCTCGTCTTCGAATCGGTCGATCGTCGGACCGAGCGAGAGGCGTCCCGACGAGAGGACTTCGGCGACGAGCTCGTCCTCGCGCTCGTCGAGCCACGGGCTCGACAGCTGGATCGTCCGCACGGACGCCAAGTGCCGCTCCGGCACTACGCCGCCGAGGGCGACATCTCGACCACGTCGAGCCAGTGGCCCCAGCGCTCGCTGCGACCCTGGACGGTATCGAGGTAGGCCTTCTGCAGCGCACGCGTGACCGGGCCGACCCCGATCTCGCGGTCGTCGACCGAGCGCACGGGAACGACCTCGGTGGCCGTGCCGACCATGAACACCTCGTCTGCGAGGTAGAGATCAGTCCGGATGATGAGGGACTCCTCGACGCGGTAGCCGAGATCCTGTGCGATCTGAATGATCGTGTCGCGCGTGATCCCGGGCAGGATCGACATGGCGAGCGGCGGCGTGGAGATGACTCCGTCCTTCACGATGAAGATGTTCTCGCCTGGTCCGTCCGCGACGTAGCCGTCGTGCGAGAGCATGATCCCCTCGTCGTAGCCGGCGCGCTTGGCCTCCATCGTCGCGAGCATCGAGTTGAGGTAGATGCCGGTCGCCTTCGCGACGTGCGGGATCACGTTCGGCCCCACGCGCTCCCAGCTCGAGATCTTCGCCGTGATCCCGTGGTTCTGGCTGTCCTCGCCGAGGTACGCGCCCCACGGGAAGCTGATGATCACGACGTCCACCGGATTTCCCGTCGAGGCGACGCCGAGCTCGCCGTAGCCGTAGAACGCGATCGGGCGCAGGTAACAGGACGTGAGCCCGTTCGCGGCGATGATCTCGTGCGTCGCGGAACGCAGCTCGTCCAGCGTGTACGGAAGGTCCATGTAGAGCACCTTCGCCGAGTTCGCCAGGCGTACCAGGTGGTCGCGGAGGCGGAACACCGAGGGGCCCTTGGGCGTGTCGTAGCAGCGGATGCCCTCGAATACGCCGGAGCCGTAGTTGAGCCCGTGCGACGCGACGTGGATCTTCGCGTCCGCCCAGTCGACGAGCTCGCCGTTCATCCAGATCTTCTCGGTCGCTTCCATCGCTCAGCTCCTTCGGTCTCGGAGACCGTAGGTTAGTCAGCAGAAACGTCGAGTGGGCGCGCCCGCGAGACGCGTGCGAGCTCCGCGGGAGGCATCCCGAGCACGTGCTGCGCCGAGCCTGCTCCCGCCCACACGAGCGGGTGCCGGAAGAACGCTCGATCCATCAGGACGACCGTGTTCTCCGGCAGCGGGAACGGAGGCACCGCGCCCGGCGCGAACCCGGTCGCGTCCTCGACCTCACGCGGTTTCGCGACCCGCGCGGCGCCCGCCTCGACCGCCCGGGCGACCTTGTCCGCATCCCCCCGCCGATCGCCGGGGACGAGCACCACGACCGTCCTGTCGTCGCACACGAAGACGAGCGACTTGACGATCTGGCCGAGTTCGCAGCCCACCGCGTCCGCCGCGTCCTGCGCGGTGTGCGTGCCATCGGGGAACTCCTGGATG
>DATAET010000071.1:0-6859 GCA_036257855.1 Gaiellaceae bacterium
AGCGCTCGCGGAGGCCGTGCCGTACTCGACGCTCGACGTCGTCACGGAACGAGAGTCGGCGGACGGGACGATCAAGACACTCTTCCGGACCTCCGACGGGCATCCGCTCGAAGCGGTGCTCATGCGCTACAGCGACGGGAGGCGCTCCGTCTGCATCTCCTCTCAGTCCGGCTGCCCGCTCACGTGCACGTTCTGCGCGACCGGGTCGATGCGCTTCGGCAGGAACCTGAGTCCCTGGGAGATCCTCGACCAGGCGCTCCACTTCCGTCGGCGCGAGCCGGTGACCCACGCCGTCTACATGGGGATGGGCGAGCCCTTCCTGAACGTCGACGCAGTGCTCGCGTCGGCCGTCAAGCTCCCCGATCTCGGAATCACGCACCGCCGCACGACGATCTCCACGGTCGGCTGGCTGCCCGGCCTGCGCCGGTTCGTCGAAGACGTCGACCAGCCGATCCGTCTCGCGATCTCGATCCATGCCGCCGATCCCGCGAAGCGCTCCGAGCTCATGCCGGTCAACGACCGCTACCCGCTGGCGGACGTGCTCACCGAGTGCCGCCGCTATGTCGCGCTCCGCCGCAGGAAGGTCTTCGTCGAGTACGTGATGCTGGCCGGCGTGAACGACTCGCCCGCGGATGCGTGGGCGCTCGCGGCGCTCCTCGGGCCCCGCGCGTTCAAGGTCAACCTCATCCCGTACAACCCAACGGGGCTCTACGAAGGCTCGTCACGGGACACGATCGAGCGGTTCAAGTCCGTTCTCGCGCGCGCCCACATCCCGGCGACAGTGCGGCTCACGCGCGGACGCGACATCGAAGCCGCGTGCGGCCAGCTCGCGACCGTGCGCTGAGAACTGCTAGCGGTCGCCCGCGGTCGCAGTCGCAGGCTCGAGCGGGCTCGGACGCGTCCGCAGGACGCGGGCCGTCCACTTCGGGAGCCACCAGTTCCAGCGGCCGAGGAGCATCATCGTCGAGGGGACGAGAAGCGCGCGGATCACGGTCGCGTCGAACACGATGCCCGCGGAAAGACCGATTGCGAACTGCTTGATGTCCGGGCCGGGGCTCGTCGAGAGCGAGAAGAAGGCGAACATCAGGACGAGCGCCGCGCTCGTCACGAGCTTGCCCGTGCGTGCGAGTCCGAGCTCGATCGCGCGCGGGGTGTCGTGCAGCTCGTCGTACACCTCGCGCATGCGCGTGATCATGAACACCTCGTAGTCCATCGAGATCCCGTACAGGAAGGCGAAGATCATCAGCGGGATCCAGGAGATGACCGCGTCGGTCGCCTGGACGCCCCAGATCGCGTCGCTCCCGTGGCCGTCCTGGAAGACGAAGACGACGATGCCGTAGGCCGCCCCCAGGGAGACGAGGTTCAGGATCACCGCTTTCAGCGGCAGCACGACCGAGCGGAAGGCCCGCATCAGCAGGACGAACGTCAGGACGAGGACGAACAGGAGCACATACGGGAAGTTCCCGTACACGGCGCTGATGAAGTCCCTCGCCTCGGGAGCGGCTCCTCCGAGGGTCACGATCGTCCCGCTTCCGAGCTCCGACGACGCGCTGGGAAGCACGTTCTCGCGGAGATGCGCGATCGTCTTCTTCGCAGACCTGGAGTTGCCGTCTTCGTCGCCGAACGCCTCGACGAGGGCGATCTTCTCCTTGCGCCAGGGCGACGGAACGGCCGCGCCGTAGATACCGTCAGCATCTCCGACGGCACCCGAGACCTCGTCGAGCGTGCGGGTGGAGATCCCACGTCCTTCGACGACGACGATGTACGGGAGGTAGACCCCGTCCGGAATCCCCGAGGCCGTGATCGCTGCCCTCCCGGCCTCGGCGTCGCCCGATCCGGGCTCCTTCTTGAGCTCCGCATCGCTTGGATTCATGTGGAACGCCGGATAGACGAACAGCGCGACGATGACCAGGCCGATGAAGAAGATGGGCAGCGGCCGCCTGGTGACCGTTCGGGCCCAGCGCGCCCAGAAGCCGGTGTCCGCGCTCGGCGGGTCGACGAACCGCTTCGGCATCACCCGCAGGCGGTTGATTCGCGGCCCGAGAAGCGAGAGCATCGCGGGCAGAAGGGTGATCGCCGCGCTGACCGCGACGAGCGGGATGAGCATGCCGCCGATCCCGATGGAACGGATGAACGGCAGCGGAAGAATCACCATGCTCAGGAGCCCGATCGCGACGGTCGAGCCGGACACGATCACCGAGCGGCCGGCGTGCGTCATCGTCTCGACGAGGGCGTCGTCGGGGGAGCGACCGCCTGCGAGCTCCTCCCGGAAGCGGAAGATCATGAGCAGGGCGTAGTCGATCGAGACGCCGAGCCCGACGAGCGCGACGAGGAACTGGACGATGATCGACACGTCGGTCACGTACGTCAGTGCGAGCACGCAGGCGAACGTCGTCAGGATCGACGCGGCCGCCATCGCGAGCGGCACGCCGATCGCAGGAAGCGTCCCGAAGACGAAGAGGAGGACGAGGAGCGCACCGGCTGCGCCGATCAGCGTCTCCGTGAGCACGCCGGGGCCGGTCTCGCCCCCCTGCGACTCGAAGATCGCGTCCCGTCCGGTCAGATGGCTCGTCACGCCAGGCGGCGTCACCTGCTTGAGCGCCGCGCGCGCCTGAGCGATCGGCGGGAAGCTCGAGAACGTCGCGTTTCCGGGCGGGTAGATCGTGGCCACCATCGTGTGCCGATCCGGCGAGAGATACATGTCGCTCCCCGTGTCGAACCACGAGCCGACGCGCGCGCCGTGGATCACCCCGGCGGCGGAGTCGATCGCGCCCTCGACGCCGTCGACCTTCGTGATGTCCCTGTCCTTCGCGGTCAGGACGACCACGAGCGGCACCTGCTCACCCGAGCCGAAGGCCTCGAGCGTTCGCTGGTTCGCCTCGTACGCCGAGTAGCCGGGAATCGAGAACGACTCGAACCAACGGTCCGAGAGCTTCGCCGCGGAGAACATCCCGAACACGGTCAGCACGATCCACGCGCCGACGACCAGCCAGCGAACCCGGATGACCAGGCGAGCGAGCCCTGCCATCCACGCGAGGCTACCGACGGCGGCGCCTCGCACGCGTGTCCAACCGGTGAACGGTCGGCCTACGTGACGAGCGCCGGGTGCTCCTCGAAGAGGTAACGCAGCACCGGCTGCTTCGCCGCTCGCACCTCGTCGAGCCGCCGAACGGGACGCCCGTGCGGTGCCTCCTTCAGCAGCTCGGGCGAGTCGGCCGCCTCGCGCGCGATCGCGCGCATGGCGTCGACGAAGTGGTCGAGCCGCTCCTTTGGCTCTGTCTCCGTCGGCTCGATCATCAGCGCCTCGGGGACGACGAGCGGGAAGTAGACGGTCGGCGGGTGGATCCCGTAGTCCATGAGGCGCTTCGCGACGTCGAGCGCGGTGATGCCGTGCTCGCGTTTCAGCGTGCGGGCGGAGAGCACGAACTCGTGCATGCAGTGCCGGTCGTACGGCAGGTCGTACGCGTCGCGTAGGCAGGCGAGCAGGTAGTTCGCGTTCAGCACGGCGACGTCGGACATCTCCCGGAGCTCCGGGCCGTATGCGCGCATGAACGCGTACGAGCGCACGAACACACCGAACGGGCCTGCGAAGCCGCGCACGCGACCGATCGACTTCGGCCGGTCGTGGTCGAGACGGAACACGTCGCCGTCGCGCACGACCACGGGAGCCGGCAGATAGGGCTCGATCGTCTCCCGCACCGCGACGGGGCCACCTCCCGGCCCGCCGCCCCCATGGGGCTGCGAGAACGTCTTGTGGAGGTTGTAGTGGACGATGTCGAACCCCATGTCCCCGGGCCGCGAGCGCCCGACGACGGCATTCAGGTTCGCGCCGTCGTAGTAGAGGAGCGCTCCGGCGTCGTGGAAGATCCGGGCGACGTCCTCGATCCCCTCGTCGAAGAGCCCCAGGGTCGACGGGTTCGTGAGCATCAGGCCGGCGGTGCGCTCGTTCACTTTCCGGCGGAGGTCGTCGAGGTCGAGGTTCCCTCGAGCGTCGGTCTCGACTCGCTCGAGTGCGTACCCCGCCATCGTCACGCTCGCCGGATTTGTGCCGTGTGCGGTGTCGGCCGTGATGATCGTGTCGCGCTCCTCGCCGCGATCGGCGAAGTACGCGCGCATGAGCATGAGGCCCGTCAGCTCACCCTGCGAGCCGGCGGCAGGCTGAAGCGTCACGGCGGGGAGTCCCGCTACCTCGGTGAGGATCCCCTGCAGGCGCCACATGAGCTCGAGCGCGCCCTGGGCGCCCTCGTCCTCCTGGTGGGGGTGGAGGTCGCGAAAGCCCGGCAACCTCGCGACCCGCTCGTTGACGCGCGGGTTGTGCTTCATGGTGCAGCTCCCGAGCGGGTAGAAGCCCGTGTCGACGCCGAAGGTGCGGTCCGCAAGCGCTGTGACGTGCCGTACGAGCTCCGGCTCTGCGAGCTCCGGCAGCCGCGGCGGCCGGCTACGACGAAGCTCCTCGGGGAGGTCGGGCACGGGGAGCCCGTACTCCGGCACCCGGCCGGCACGGCGCCCGGGACGCGAACGCTCGAAGACGAGCGGTGCCTCCTGCCAGCCGCGGCCTGGCTCCGTCATCGACAGACCTCGTCGAGCACCTCTGCGAGACGATCGACGTCGGCGGGCGTCCGCCGCTCGGTCACGGCGACGAGCAAGACGTCCTCCATCGACTCGTAGTCACGCCCGAGCGGATATCCGGGATGCACGCCGCGTTCGCGTGCACGCCGGACGACCTCGCGCGCCGGGATCGGCGTCCTGAATGCGAGCTCTCTGAACGACGCCGCGTCGAATGCGGGCTCGAGCGGAACCCGTTCCCTCGCGTACTGCGTGAGCGCGAGGCAGGTCTCCCCCACCTCACGCAGCCCCTCGGGCCCGAGCCACGAGAGCGTGACGAGCCCGGCGAGCGCGAGCAGCGTCTGGTTCGTCGTAATGTTCGAGGTCGCCTTCTCTCGACGAATGTGCTGCTCGCGCGTCTGCAGCGTCAGGACGTACGCGCGGCGCCCGTCTTCGTCGACCGTCTCCCCGACGATGCGGCCGGGCATGCGGCGGACGAACTCCTGACGCGCTGCGAAGAAGCCGTAGTGCGGGCCGCCGTACAGCGGTGGGCAGCCTGCGCTCTGCCCCTCGCCGACGGCCATCGCGCAGCCGTACTCTCCGGGGGCCTCGAGTACTCCGAGCGACATCAGATCGACGTGCGCGATGGCGTGGGCGCCGGCGGCGGCTACCGCCGCCGCGAGCTCGGGCGCCGGTTCGAGGCATCCGAGGAAGTTGGGATGCTGGAAGATCACGGCCGCAGCGTCAGCCGCAGCCCCGCCCAGCTCGTCGGGATCGATCGTTCCCCCTCGATGTGGAACTTCGACGACCTCGAGCCCGAAGCCCGGCGCATACGTCTTGACGACCTGCCGCACCTGCGGGTTGACGGTCTCGGCGAGCACGACCTTGGAGCGATCGCTCGTGTGCCTGGCGACGAAACAAGCGTCGGCCGCCACCGTCGTCCCGTCGTAGCCGGAGGCGTTCGAGACGTCCATCCCGGTCAGCTCGCAGATGACCGTCTGGTATTCGAAGATCGCCTGGAGCACCCCCTGGCTCATCTCCGGCTGGTACGGCGTGTACGCCGTGAGGAACTCGCCACGGGACAGGAGAACGTCGACGACGGCAGGCACGTAGTGGTCGTAGATCCCCGCGCCGAGGAACGACAGCTCGACGCCGTTGTGCGCGTTGCGGCCCGCCAGCTCGGAAAGGTGTGCCACTAGCTCGAGCTCGGGAAGCGCGGGCGGGACGTCGAGCTCCCGATCGAAGCGCACGCCGACCGGAATCTGCTCGAAGAGCTCCTCGACGGAGGAGACGCCGATCGCACCGAGCATCTCCGCCCGGTCGGCGTCGGTGAGGCTGAGGTAGCCCATCGCTCCCTACTGCTCGGCGACGTGCGCCCGGTACGCCTCGGCGTCCATGAGCGCGTCGACCTCGCTGGCGTTCGACATGCGGATCCGGATCAGCCAGCCCTCGCCGTACGGATCGTCGTTCACCGTCTCCGGCTCGTCCACGGCCTTCTGGTTCACGTCCAGCACCTCGCCGGACAGCGGCGCGATGATGTCCGACACGGCCTTTACGGACTCGACCTCGCCGTACGACGCGCCCTGGGTGACCCTCGAGCCGACAGCCGGAGCTTCGTAGTGGACGAGCTCGCCGAGCGAGTCTTGCGCGAACCAGGTCACGCCGAGGCTCGCCTCGTCGCCGTCGACCCGCGCCCAGTCGTGATCGGGGTGGTACCGGAGGTCGTCGGGGTAGCTCTCGGGAGCGGGCAACTCTACGTCTCCTTCCGGTAGATCGGCTTCTTGACCACCCGCGCTCGGCGTGGCTTGCCGCGGACGTCGACCACGAGCTCGGTGTCGACCGCGGCGGACTCCGTCGGCACGTAACCCATCCCGATACCGACGTCGAGCATCGGTGAGTGCGTGCCGGAGGTGACTCGGCCGCCGCCCTCGATCGGCATCCCCCGGCGTGGAACGGCGCGCTCCTCCATCACGAACGGGACGAGCTTGCGCGCCGGCCCTTCTTCCTTGATCCGGCGAAGCGTCTCGACACCCGTGAAGTCGGTCTCGAGCGCGCACGCCCAGCCCAGACCGGCCGAGATCGCGTCGGTCTCGGGGGTGATGTCGTTGCCATGCAGCGGGTAGCAGACCTCGAGGCGGAGCGTGTCACGCGCTCCGAGGCCGCAGGGCGTCACCCCACGCGCGAGCACCGCATCCCACAAGGCTGCCGTCTCGTCCTCGGCGCAACAGAGCTCGACGCCGACCTCACCCGTGTACCCCGTGCGCGCGATCATGACCTCCACTCCGTCGAGCTCGCCCATCGTGTGCGTGAAGGC
>DATAET010000072.1:0-13245 GCA_036257855.1 Gaiellaceae bacterium
GATGAGGAGGGCAGCGACGATGGCGATGAAGAGCGCGTACACGATGATCACCGACGGGCCGCGCGGCACCTTCAAGCGCGTCAGGTCGCGGACGAGCGGATTGAGCGTGAACGCGATCACGCTCGCGGTCAGGAACAGGAAGAGAACGTGCCCGAGCGTCCTCGCGAGCAGGAACGCGAGGACCAGGGCAACGGGGAGGACGACCAGCTGGATCCATCGCGGGATCTGGATCGTCGGGCCGGGGCCGGCCATGCGCGGATCGTATCGTCGGCCGCAGAGGGTGCCGCTTCGAGCCCTGCTACGGTCCCGAGCATGGCGACGCCGCGCTCTCGTCATGCTGCGCGTCTCCGCGCGGACCGGCGTCGAGCCCAGGCGCGCGCGAGACGAGTCGCCGTGGCCGCAGTGATCGCGGTCCTCGGCATCGTCACGCTCGCGCTCACCGCCTTCGACGACCAGAGCTCGCCACCGGCCGTGAGCCGGCCGGCGCCGTTGCCCGTCACCGAGGCTCCGCCCGATCCGCACGTCCTCGCGACCGTCGGCAACCTCCGGGTCCAGTCTCCCGTGGCGAAGGGGGGAGTCACCGCGATCGGGCTCCACGGAAGCGAGGACGGCGCCCTCGTGCTCAAGCCCGTCGGCCCGCAGCGAAACGAAGGACTGCTCGCGCGGCTCTGGCGCCGCATCACCGGCGCCTCGAAGAGCGGGCTCGCCTGGTACCAGCTCTCGGGTGGGCCGCTCCGCACGCTTGACGTGGGCGCCGTGGCCGGGACGGACGTGTACGCGCCGGTCGACGGCACCGTCGTCGCGATTCGCGACCAGGTCATCTCCGGTCGACGAGTCGGAGCGGAGATCGAGCTCCGCCCGTCCACCGCACCGTCGCTCGTCGTGTCGATCCAGAACGTGCGGCCGGACCCTGCCCTGTCGGTCGGCGCGAACGTCGCCGCGGGGTCGTCCAAGCTCGGCACCGTCACGAACATCAGCCGCTTCGAGCAGCAGGCTCTCGAGCAGTACGCGACCGATGGCGGCAACAACGTCGCGCTTCAGGTCTTCCCGTCGGCGACGCTCGGCGTCCCGTAGCCGGGCGCACGACCGGATCGACGCCTCTAGAGTCCCGCCCTTGCGCATCCTCTTCATCGCGGATGTCGTCGGCTCGCCCGGACGGCGGGCGCTCGAGTCGCACCTGCAGGCACTGCGTCAGGACTACGAGGTCGACGCCTGCGTCGTGAACGGCGAGAACGCGGCGGACGGCATCGGGATCACGCCCCGGCTGGCGGATCAGCTCCTCGGCATGGGAGTCGACGCGATCACGCTCGGGAACCACGCCTTCCGGCGGACCGAGATCGGGCCGTATCTCGAAGCGTCGGACCGCGTCGTGCGCCCGGCGAACACGTCACGCACGACGCCCGGGCGCGGGGTCGTCGTCGTCCCGACGGCGAACGGAGGGCGCCTGGGCGTGATCAACGTCCTCGGCTCGCTCTTCCTGCATCCCGCGACGTCGATGTTCGAGGTGATCGACGAGCTCGTCGAGGAAGCCCGGCGCGAGACGCCGACGGTCCTGGTGGACGTCCACGCCGAGGCGACGAGCGAGAAGGCCGCGCTCGCCCGCTGGCTCGACGGACGCGTAACGGCGGTCGTGGGGACGCACACCCACGTCCAGACCTCGGACGCGACGATCCTTCCGAAGGGGACGGCGTTCATCACGGACGCCGGTATGACCGGGCCCCACGACTCCGTGATCGGCGTCGAGGCCGACCTCGCGATCCGACGGATGCGCACCGGCTTGCCCGTCCGGTTCGAGACCGCTCAGGGAGGCGTGCGCATCGAAGGAGCGCTCGTCACGTGCGACGCGGCGACGGGGAGAGCTTCCTCGATCGAGGCAATCCGGGTCCCCGTCTCCTGAGGTTGCGGCTCCGGGAGAAGGAGCCACAGGAACACGAACGGCACGACCCACGGCAGGTAGAGGTAGAACCAGTGGGTCAGTGTGATCTGGAACGCGAAGAGGACGGCGGCCGTGAGCGCGGCGAGTTGCACCGGCCCCTTCCGGCGCGGCACGAATGCCACGCCGATCGCCAGGACGACGGCGAGCACCCCGAGCACGGGTTGGAGGAAGCCGAGGTCGGGGATTCCCCGGGCGTGGTACTGGCCCCAGCCCCAGATCGAGAACGGCGAGTCGCGCGCGGTCTGGTAGCCGATCGTCCGCTCCCAGAACGTTCTGACGGCGTCCCAGAGTGACGGCTCCAACGCGAGGATCGCGAACGCGAGGACGGTTCCCGCTGCGAAGCCGGCGACGAACCGGAGCACGCGTCCGATCGAGACTGACGGGTACGTCGCCCACAGCGGCGCCACGAGGAGGGCGCCGAACTTGGCCCAGCCGCTCAGCGCGACTCCCCCGCCACGCGCGACGCTCGACGTCGCGAGCCAGTAGCCGAGGACGAGGAAGACAGGCATGACCGCGTCGTTCGTGTTCGCATTCAGCGTGTACGCCGTGAACGGGTAAGCGGCCCAGGCGAAGACGAGCAGGACCGCGAGACGTCGTCCTCCATACCTCAGCCCGACGAGAAGAAGAGCGAGGGCGGCGAGGAGGTCGAACGCGATGGACGTCGCGTGGGCCGCGGGGAGGGAGTCCCACTTCCCGCTCCAGCCGAACATCGCGGTTGCAGGCACGTAGGCCTCGTAGGAAACGGGCCCGTAGGTGTCCCCGCGTTCGATCGCGGCCTCGCAGCGGCCGTTCGTCTGGACGTGGTCGCGCACGTACCCGTCCGAATCCGCCGGCCCGCAGGGCGGACCGACACTGTCGGGCATGTGCCCATATGGCGCCTCCCCGTCGAGAATCCTGGTCGCGCCGACGACTCCGGCGAGCCCGACGTCGATGACGCCTCGCGGAGTCTGGTGGTTGAGACCGACCCGGAACCCGAGGAGGAACACGGCCGTCGCGGCGAGCACCCACGTCGGCCAGACGGGCGACAGCGCGCGGCCTCCGCGCCCGAAGCCGATCCACAACCCGCGCGCCAGCAGGTACCCGAGCACCGGGTAGACGAGCGGGACGCTCCGGAAGATCTCGCCGCGATCGAAGAACGCGAGCGAGACCGAGAAGCAGAGGAGCGCGACGAGGTCGAGGTTGCGCACGGCGAAGGGTCGACGGAGATCCGCGAGGCCGACCAGGAACACGAGACAGAACGCCAGCCAGACGGCGGGCTTGAGGAGTGTCTTCCCACCGAAGGCGCCCTCGGCGCCGCGCGCCATCTTGTAGGCGACCTGGGGGCCGGTCCATGCCTCGGAGACTCGCCCGGTCGTGTCCTCGACAACGACGTCGGCGATCTGGCCCGCCTCGCCCGACCACACCTTGACCTCCCAGGTCCTCGTCTCGGGCCGGAACGTGGTCGAGGTCGTGGGATGCGGCGGATAGCGGTCCAACCACGCAGCCACCTTGCGATCGGCCAGAGCGAGCTCGAGCGCCTTCGCCTCGGTGAGGCGCGCGAGCTCCGCCGGCGGCGTCTGCGCGGCGCCCGGTGAGGGGAAGGCGAGGGAAAGAGCCGCGAGCGCGGCGAGGACGGTTAGCGTCGAGGTCCGAACGACCAGAGCTTATTGCCGACGAAGTTCACCGGGGTGACCAGGACGATCGCGATCGCCTGGGCGACGACCTCGCTGAGCCCGGCCCGAACGAGGAGCTCGAGAACGACGAGGTTCGCACCGAGGGCGACGACCGACACGACGAAGAACCGCACGCCCTGGTAGGCGACGTGGCCGCGCTGCGCCTTGAACGTCCAGACCCGGTTCCACGTGTAGTTGTTCGTGACGGCGACGAGGAACGAGCACACCGCGGCGGGGATGTAGTGGATGCTTAGGACGAGGACGAGGAACGAGAACACCCACAGGTTGACCGCGTACCCGGTCGCGCCGACGAGGCAGAACTTGGCGAGCTGCTCCCAGTTCTTGCGCTTGCGCAGGCCCGCGCGAACACGCGCAGGCGAGTACTCCCCATACGTCGGGACGTGCGAAGGCTCCACCGTCATCGAAGGGTAGTCACGTTCCGTATCGTCACCGCCCCCCATACGGTCAGTCATCACTAAACCCTTCATCTCCGACGAGAGGGACGAAGCGAACCGAGATGGACCTCCGCTCGACCGGCCCCGACGGCGTCCGCACGACGTGCACGAGCTCCTGTCCGCGACGGGAGCCGCGAGGAACGACGAGTCTTCCCCCGTCCGCCAGCTGGTCGTAGAGCGCGGGCGGCACCGACGGCGCCGCGGCCGCGACCGCGATTCCGTCGAACGGAGCGCGCTCGGGGACGCCGGTCGAGCCGTCGCCGACACGCACCTCGACGTCGCCGTATCCAGCTTCCGCGAGCCGGGATCGGGCGGCATCGGCGAGCGCCGGGATCCGCTCGATGGTCACGACGTCAGCGGCGAGCTCCGCGAGCACGGCAGCCTGGTAGCCCGAGCCGGTCCCGACGTCGAGGACCCGCTCGTCTCCCTCGAGCGCCAGCAGCGAGCAGATGGTCGCAACGACGAATGGCTGCGAGATCGTCTGCCGGTGTCCGATCGGGAGCGCGCTGTCGTCATAGGCATACCGGCGCATGTTCTCGGGGAGGAAGAGCTCGCGCGGGACGCGCCCCATCGCCGCGAGCACACGCTCGTCCGAGATGCCTCGGCGCCGAAGCTGGCGCTCGACCATCTGCGCGCGCGCGACGCTCGCGTCGAGCGCAGCTCTCACTTGGCGAGGGATCGAAGCCCGGCGAAGCGGGCCGCCTGACGCCCGCGCATGCGAACGGCCAGGAGCGGGAGAGCGACGGCCAACACGTAGCCCGCGAGCGGAACGAGGGCGAGCAGACAGATCAGCGCACCGAGCGCACCCATGTACGCGCCGACACCGAAGCGCGTGGCGCCACGGCGGAGAGCGCCGAGGACCGCGACCGCTGCGGAGAGGGCTCCCAGGGCGCCGCCGACGGCTCCGGCGATCGTCTCGGCCGTCTCGCCGATCCCGAGCCCGATGGCGCCACCGACCACGGCTCCGATCACGGCAGCCGCCCCGATCCCGACGACGTTCGATCCGAGGATCCCCGTGATCGCGACCGAGAGCCCGAGGCCGAGCCCGAGACACAGGCCGATCGTGTACCAGCTCCCCACGCGGGCCAGTGTAGAACGGGCCCGGGAGGACGAGTGGGGGCGGGCAGCCGCCCCCACCTTCGTTCGTCCTAGTTCACGTCGCCGCGGATCTCACCGCCGGGGAAGTTGCCCGCGCCGGCGATCGCAGTCCCGTTGCTCGTGTGCAGGTTGACGTATGCGTTGCCGGTGTTCATCGCGTCGATGAGGTCGGACAGCGGGTGTCCCGCAAGCGGCCCGACGAGGTTCGACGCGGTGATGGTGCCCTCCGCGATCACGCCGTCCACCCGGCCGCTGTTCGGCGGCCCCGGCGCGACAGCCGTCGAGGGATAGAGCCAGACGACGATCGGGCCGTTGACGCCTGGCTGGTTCATGTGGATGTGCGCCATGAACACGTTGTCGATGTTCGCGGCCATCAGCTTGTACTCGAGCGCGCTGCCGTCGCTCGAGAGGTGGAAGATCGCCTGCGCCTGGCCCTGCGTGTCGTGTGCGGGCACCTCCATGGAGCCGTTCGCGTGCGTGCTCCAGTTTCGGTTCACCCCGGCTACGGCCACGCCGACGGCGAACAGGCCGGCCACGAACGCGACTGCCACGATGCGTGTGCGCATTCCCCCTCCTTCGTTCGTAGGTCTCGCGCAGGACCTTACGTCGTGTCGGCTCGGGTGGATTGCACGCGCGCGATCACGTGCAGGCCGAACGACGCCGCCCGCGCACCGTCCACGACGCGATGGTCGAAGGTGATCGCCAGTGTTCCCATGCTGCGGACGACCACCGACCCGTCGCGGACGACGGCGCGCGGCGCGACGCGCCCGATGCTGAGGATGGCCACCTCGGGGTAGTTGACGATCGGCGTCTGGAAGAGCCCCGCGAGCTTCCCGGCGCTCGTGACGGTGAACGTCGAGTCGCGGAGCTCGTCCGCTGTGAGGGCGCCCGAGCGAGCACGCTCGGCGAGGCGCCCGATCTCGTCACCGATCTGCTCGACCGACCTCGTCACCGCGTCGCGCACGACCGGGACGACGAGGCCCTCCTCCGTCTGGACGGCGACGCCGATGTCGTAGCGATCGAGGTAGACGATCGCGTCTCCGTCGAGCCGTGCGTTCAGCTCCGGGAACTCGACGAGCGCGTCGGCGCAGGCCTTGACGACCGTCGGAAGCAGGCGCTCGAGCGGGATGCCGTCGACGTCGAGCTCCTCGACCCAGGTGACGGGAGGAACCTCGCGGTGAGCCCTCGACATGTGCTCGGCGATGAGGCGACGCACGCCGCGAAGCGGCTCCCTCCGTCCGTGGCCGTCGCCTTCGCCGGTGCCGTCTGCGGCGGCTCGAACGTCGTCCTCGGTGATCCTGCCGCCCGGACCAGTGCCGGTCAGCGAGGCGAGCTCGACTCCGAGCTCCTGCGCGATCCTCCGCACGACCGGAGTGGCCTGCACGCGCGCCGTCGCCGCTGGCGCCGATGTCGAGGAACGTTGCGATTGACCGTCGCTCCCGCTCTCGCCGGGATCGCCGATGACGACGAGGTCGGCGCCGACGGGCGCGATCTCGCCCTCGTCGACGAGGATCTGCAAAACCGTCCCGGCGAACGGGGACGGGATTTCCACCGTGGCCTTGTCGGTCTGGATCTCGACGAGCGGGTCGTCCTCGGCGATCGTCTGCCCCTCGACCACGAGCCACCGCGCGACCTCTCCCTCGGTCAGCCCCTCCCCGAGATCCGGGAGCTTGAACGAGCTCGCCATTACCCCTGATTCTCGCGGGGAGATCCGGGCGCACGCCGCGCGCGCCATCGGCTCCCACGCGCAACGAGCATCGCCAGGGCGGACAGCGAGATGAGCAGCGGCGGCGCGATGAACCCGACGGCGGCGACGTAGTGGACGGCGCCACACTCCGTCTCGCACGTCGCGAAGTCGTTCGCTCCGTTGTACTCGGTCAGGATCGCCGCGAACGCGGCCGCCCAGGCTACGAGCGCTATGACGAAGAGCGCGATCGCGGCCGTTCCGAGGCGCCCACGCAACCACGCGTACGCGAGACCGCCGCACGCGAGCGCGAAGAGCGCGACGATGACGACCTGGACGACCCACTCGGACATAGGCGGATTGTCGTCTAGCGGAGCGCGCCGTGCGCGAGTCGAGCGTGAATACCGCGAGCGCCGTTCACCAGCTGGGTCACGCGCAGGTCGACGACAACGCTTGCGAGCGCGAGCGCCTCGCGGCGCGCGAGGCCGCGCTCACGTCCGAGCAGCTCGAGCATCGCGTCGATCGCGAGCGCCGCAGCCTCGTCGAGGTCCTCGTCGAAGCCGAAGGTCAGCCAGGCTTCGGGCGTCCACGCGATCGGTGTCGTCAGCATCAGGTCGTCGCGGAGGCCGAACGTCAGCTGGGCACGCTCGATGGGTGCCTCGATCGCGAGCTGCGAGACCTCTCCGTCCCCCTGCGCCGCGTGCCCGTCACCGGCTGACACGAGGGCGTCCTCCACCGCGATCGGGAGGAAGAGCGTCGTCCCCGCGACGAGCTCCTTGCAGTCGATGTTGCCGCCGGTGGGGCGGGGCGGTCCCGTCGAGTGGATCCCGGGCTCGTCCGGAGGCATGCCGATGACGCCCAGGAACGGGCGGAGATCGACCTCTCGACCGGACTGATCACGCCCGACGCCTGCGTCGGCATCGAGCTGCCAGTCGAGGACGGCGCTCGGGCCGTCGACGACTTCGAGCCGCTCATTGAGCGGCGTGTGCCATCCACCCGCGTCGGTGACGCCCCACGTCCCGATTCGTATGGCCTCGATCCGAACCTCGAGCACCTGACCGGCGCGGGCGCCCCGCACAGCGACGGGCCCGACGAGCGCGTGGCCGGCGTCGAGGTCGTCGTCCGCGCGGAGCTCGAAGCGCTCGCCGGTCGCCGTGCGCCAGCCCGCGTTCAGGCATGCGAATGCAATCGAGTCACCGGGCTCCACCGTCAGGATCGGCTCGAGGTCGCGGGAGAAGTGCCCGTGGAGCGTGCGTCGCTCGAGCGGGATCTCGTGCATCGTCATTCGACTCGCTGCAGGAAGCCGCTGTAGTCGACGACGAAGCCGTCCTCGTCGAACTCGATGTCGGCCGTGAACGAGCCCGACGAGTACCTGACCACGCCGCCGCCTAGGGGCTCGTAGCGCTGCTCCGAGAGAACCGTGTCGAGCTCGGGGACGCGAACGAACCGCATCGTGTACGTCCTCGCCTCGCCGCCGGCGAGCAGCCCGTCCCGGACGACCGGCAGCGAGTTGAAGAACGGCGAGGCGAAGACGTCGAAGTAGTCGGCACCCTCGAGCTCGACGACGTTGCTCCGCACACCGACGACCTCGAGCTCCAGCCGCTGTCTGTCGAGCTGCCAGCGCAGCTCGTACGAGACGCCGATCTGGGTTCCCGAGGCACGGTCGAACGACTCCACGTGCGCGGCCTCCATCCCGGGCTCGTCGAGCCGCCGCCAGACGAGGTGTCGCGTCACGACGCGAGCAGCCGGCGAACTGCGTCCGAGACCCGCTCGACCGAAGGCATGTACGCATCCTCGATCTGCCAGTACGGATACGGCACGTCGTAGCCCGTGACGCGAACGACGGGCCCGTGCAGATCGAAGATCGCCTTCTCCGCGAGGACAGCGGCGACCTCGGCCGCGAACCCGCACACGCGCGGCGCCTCCTGCACGACGACGACGCGGCCCGTCTTCGCGACCGAGGCGAGCAGGGCGTTCTCGTCGAGTGGCTTCAGGCTCCTCAGATCGAGCACCTCGCACGACGCCTCCCGCTCGAGCGCTTCGGCCGCGCGCACGGCCACGTGCACCATCGCCCCGTACGCGACGATCGTCAGGTCGTCACCCTCGCGAGCGACACGCGCCTCGCCGAGAGGGACGACGTACTCGCCCTCCGGCACCTCCTCCTTCGCGGTGCGGTAGTGGAGCTTCGGCTCGAGGACGACGACTGGATCCGGGTCTCGAATCGCCGCCGCGAGGAGCCCCTTCGCGTCGGCCGGCGTCGACGGTATCGCGACCTTCACTCCGGGTGTGTGCACGTAGTAGGTCTCGGGCGAGTCGTCGTGGAGCTCGGGCGCGCGCACGCCGCCCCCGTACGGCATGCGGATCGTCAGCGGGAACGACATCGCGCCGCGGGTGCGCCAGCGGTAGCGGCCGACGTGGTTGATGAGCTGATCGAGTGCGGGGTAGCTGAACGCGTCGTACTGCAGCTCACAGACCGGCCGCCACCCGGCCATGCACAGGCCGACGGCCGTACCGAGGATTCCCGCCTCGGCGAGCGGCGTGTCCACGCAGCGGTCGACGCCGAAGCGCTCCTGCAGCCCGGCGGTCGCCCGGAAGACGCCGCCGAGCGTGCCCACGTCCTCGCCCATGACCATGACCGAGGGGTCGCGCTCCAGCTCGACGTGGAGCGCGTCGTTCACGGCCTCGACGAGGAGGAGCTCAGGCATCTCCGAGGATCCTCCGGAGCTCCGCGAGGTCGTGCGCCTGTGACGGCGGCGGATCCGCATAGGCGTGCTCGAACACGAGTGCCGGATCGGCGGGAGGCTCTGCCTCGGCCTCGGCGATGCCGGCGCGCATCAGCTCCAACGCCTCGGTCCTCACCGCCTCGGCCTGGTCGTCGGTGAGCACGCCGGTGCGCTTCAGGTAGCGCTCGAAGCGCCCGACGCACTCGTTCTCGCGCTGCTCCTCGACGCGCTCGGGATCGATGTAAATGGACGGATCGTCCGCGGTCGCGTGCGGCGCGACGCGATACGAGACGGCCTCGATGAACGTCGGGCCGTCCCCGGCGCGGGCGCGCTCGACGGCGTCGCGGGTGGCCTCGAACACCGCGAGCACGTCGCCGCCGTCGACGCGGACGCCGGGGATCCCGTAGCCGATCGCCTTGTCCGCCAGCGTGGGCGCGGCCGTCTGCTTGGCGAGCGGCGTCGAGATCGCCCACTGGTTGTTGTTGCAGAAGAGGATCACGGGTGCCTTCAGCACGCCGGCGAACGTTGCGCCCTCGTGGAAGGAACCCTCGGACGTCGCGCCGTCGCCGAAGAGCGCGAGCGCGACCGTGTCCTCCCCCTTCAGCCGGGAGCCCCAGGCGAAGCCGACCGCGTGCGGCACCTGCGTTGCGATCGGGACGCAGATCGACGCGACGTTGTAGTCGCGGGGGTTCCACCAGCCGGCGGGATGGCCGCGCCACCACGAGAGCACGGTCGAGACCGGCATCCCGCGGAGCAGGCCGATCGCGGACTCGCGGTAGGCCGGGAAGATCCAGTCGCGGTCCTCGAGCGCGAACACCGAGCCGGCCTGCATGGCCTCGTGGTTCCAGAAGATCGCGTACGTGCCGATGCGGCCCTGGCGGTGGTAGACGACCGAGCGCTCGTCGTACGTCCGCAGGAGCACGAGGTTGCGGTAGAGCTGGAGGAGGTCGTCGGGCCCGAGGCCTGCGACCTCGCCGTCCGGTATCGCCTCGCCGTCGCCGATAACACGGCGCAGGCCGCCTTCGGCAGGAAGCACCCGGCTCATGCGGACCGCAGCATAGGTCAGACGAAGACGGTCACGGCCTGGCGCTCCGCCTCGTACACGGCCTCGGCGACGTCGCCCGCGTCCTCCCCGTCGACCTGCAAGGGCAACGGCCGGTCACAGCGGACGACGATCCGGTCGACGTCGCGTTCCGCGAGCGCCCGGCCCTTCTTCATGCCCGAGCCGCGTGGGCCGCGGAGCACCATTCGAGGGAGGTCGCGACCCCGCACGCGGACGGGAGCGAGGAAGGCGAGGCCGGCGTCGAAGTCCGCACCCGGGACGAGGTCGACGGCTACCGCGCCCGCGTACGTGTAGGGCGAGCAGTTGGCCACGAGGACGAAGGCCGCGCGGCCGTGGCCCGCGATCTCGAGCTGCTCGTCGAAGCGAGCGCGGCGCTCCCGGATCGCGCCCGCCGCGACCCTCAGGAATGCGAGGTCCCCGGGACGACGGCCGTCGGGCCGGCGCCCGAGCTCGTCGACCCTTCGAACGAGCTCGGCGTCGAATCCGACGCCCGCGCTGAATCCGAAGCGACGGCCATTGACGCGCCCGAGCCCGATTCGCCTTGTCCTGCCCTGCGCGACGCGCTGGGCCGCCTTGACGGGGTCGCGGGGGAGCCCGAGCGCGCGCGGCAAGACACTCGTCCCGCCACCCGGGAGGAACCCGAGTGGCACATCGCGCTCGAGACCGTTCAGCACCTCGTTGTACGTCCCGTCGCCGCCGAGCACGTAGACCGCTTCCGCCGCCCCGAGGTCGCGCGCGATCTCCGACGCCTCGCCGGCCGCCGTCGTGAGGCGCGTCTCGACGTTGTCGGGGAGCGCTGCCTGCACCGCCGCCAACCGGTGCTCGTCCACCCCGGAGGCGAACGGGTTGACGATCAGGACCGTCCTCACGTCGCGCTGGCGTACCCGCGGATCCCGTCGACGAGGATCGCCATGAAGCGGTCCGCGAGCTCGTCCGTGTCCCGTCCGGGCTCGAGCCACGTATACGCCCAGTTGGCCGCCGAGAGGACGAGGAGCGTCGCCGCGCCGGCGTCGAGGTCGGTCCGCAGGTCGCCGGACTCGACCCCGTCGCGGAAGAGCCCTCGCCAGCGCTCCTCGTAGCGGCGGCGTTCGGCCACGATCTCGGCCCGGTAGTCGCCCTCGAGATAGCGCCACTCGCGCGTGAAGACGGTCGCGACGTCGATCTGCTCGGCGACGACGCGCAGGTGGCCCCGCAGGGCGAGGCGCACCCGCTCGAGTGCGGGCGCGTCGTCGGGAACGCTGTCGAGCGCCGCGTGGAACGCGCGAGCTCCTTCCCGCATCGTCTCGAAGAGGAGCTCCTGCTTCGACCCGGTGAGGGAGTACAGCGATCCCTTCTGGACACCGAGGGCCTGGGCGAGCGCGTCCATCGACGTGCCGTGGAATCCGCGCTCCGCGAACAGGCGGGCCGCCTCGCGGCTGAGCTCGTCCCGTCTCGTCGCCATATACTCGATGCTAACGACCGTTCGGTAGGGAGCCCAGCCGATGGATACGCGAACACAGGAATTCCTGGACTACGTCCAGTCCGGCGGACAGGTCGAGACCGGCGACTGGATGCCCGACGAGTACCGCTCGCGACTCGTCAAGTTCATCGAGATGCACGGGAACTCCGAGCTCATGGGGGTGCTCCCGGAGCGGGACTGGATCCTGCGCGCCCCGACGCTGCAGCGGAAGCTCGCCCTCACTGCGAAGATCCAGGACGAGGTCGGCCACGCGCAGCTCATCTACCGCGTCGTCGAGGACCTCGGCAAGCCGCGCACGGCCTGCCTCGACGACCTCGTGTCGGGCAAGGCGAAGTTCCACAACGTCTTCCACTACCCGACCCGCACGTGGGGCGACGTCGGCGTGATCGCGTGGCTCGTGGACGCCGCAGCGATCGTCTCGCAGAAGGCGCTCCTCAAGTGCTCGTACGCCCCGTACGCGCGCATCATGAAGAAGATCTGCTGGGAGGAGTCGTTCCACATCCTCCACGGCCGCGACGTGATCCTCGCGCTGGTCACGGGCACGCCCGAGCAGTTCGAGCTCGTGCAGGAGGCGCTCGGCCGCTGGTGGGAGCCCCTCATGCACTTCCACGGAAACCCGATCCCGCCCGACGAGGACCCGATGTTCGTATGGCGGATCAAGAGCCAGGGCAACGAGGACGCGCGGCAGCAGTTCCTCGAGGGCTACGTGCCGCAGATCCGCGAGCTCGGCCTCGAGATCCCCGATCCGGCGCTCCGCAAGGACGAGGAGACCGGGACCTGGCTCTATACGGAGCCGGACTGGGAGAAGCTCCGCGAGGTCGTCACGGGCCATGGCCCTGCGTCCGCGGAGCGCCTCGCCTTCCGACGGCTCTCGCGGGAGCACGTCGCCTGGGTCGAGCAGGTGGTGCTCGCGGAGGCCGCGTAGTGGTCTTCGAAGTGTTCAGGCAGGAGCGGCGGGGTCAGCCCTTCCAGCATGCGGGCTCGCTGACCGCGCCGGACGAGCAGTTCGCGGAGATCTACGCGCGCGAGCAATACGGCCGCCGGCAGGAGTCGATCGCGCTGTGGCTCGTCCCGCGCGAGGCGGTCAGCGAGATCGACGAGTTCCCGGACGAGTTCGAGATGAAGTACCGGCGCGTCGACGGCTACTCGATCAAGGCGCGGCTGCACGAGGCGCG
>DATAET010000073.1:0-8417 GCA_036257855.1 Gaiellaceae bacterium
CATCGACGACTTCGTCCCGAAGTGCGCGGGCGAGCGCCACGTGCGCACCGTCCACGCCATGCTCGTGCGCCAGCTCGAGGATTCGCTCGGCGCGCGGGTCGACGAGTCGATGCACGGGATGCCCGAACCCCGGCACTCGCGTGCCCGACTCGCGGAACTCGCGAGCGATTTCCTCTGCGCTCCGGTCCGAGGTGTACGCATCCGAGAGGAGGCGGGCACACTCCTCCGCGGTACCGAGCACGACCGGGCCGGCGCCGAGGAGGCCGGCGGCGACGGCGCCCTGAAGTGACCCGGGGTCTGCGGCGAGCGTCATGCGGGCCGCGATGTTCGTGGGCATCAACCCGTGCTCCGCGATCGCGACGAGCAGCAGGTCGAGGAAGAAGCGCTGCTCCTCGCCTGGCTCGTCGCCGGTCAGGAGCAGATGGAAGTACGCCGTGAACGTCACCCGGCCCATGAGGTCGCTGCTGAGGTCGCGCCCTCGCACTTCGACCCGATCGGGGTAGGCCTGCGCGATCCGAGTGTATGGCTCAGGCATGCGCGAACCCGACCTCGTGGCGCACCAGCCGGGCACCGGCGACCATCGCCTCGAGCTTGCGGAAAGCGCGCTCGCGCGGCAGGTACTTCATCCCGCAGTCGGGCGCGACGACGAGCCGCTCCGGCGGCACGACGGCGAGAGCCTGGCGGATCCGCTCCGCGACGACGTCGGGCGTCTCGACGTCGCTCGAGCCAAGGTCGAGCACGCCGAGGACGATCACCTTGTCGGGGAGCTCGCGAAGCAGCTCGAGGTCGAGATCCGGCTGCGCCGCCTCGAGCGAGAGGTGCGTCGCGGTGCAGTCGCCGAGCTCGCGCAGGAACGGGTAGCCGCTCGGCCGGTCGTGGACGATGTGCGCGTAGCCGAAGCACGTGTGCAGGACGGTCTCGCCCTCGATGCCGTCCAGCGCGCGATCGATCGCGTCGATGGCGTACTCGCGCGCTGCCTCGGGGCGAGCCTGGAGGTACGGCTCGTCGATCTGCACGACGTCCGCGCCTGCCGCCTTCAGGTCGCGGAGCTCCTCGTTGACCGCCTCGGCGTACGCGAGCGCGAGGCCCCGCTCGTCCGCGTAGTGGTCGTTCTGCGCCTGCTGGGCCATCGTGAACGGGCCCGGGACGGTGATCTTGATTCGGCGGTCCGTGATCGAGCGCAGGAACTCGACGTCGCGAACCTCGACGGGCAGCGTCCGGCGGATGGGGCCGACGACTCGCGGGACCGGGTTCTCGTGACCGGTGCGGTCGAGCGCCACCCCGGGCTCGTCGAGGTCGACACCGTCGAGCGCCGTCGCAAAGCGGTTCGAGTAGCTCTCGCGCCGCATCTCGCCGTCCGTGATCACGTCGACCCCCGCGAGCTCCATGTCCCTCACCGCGAGTCGGGTCGCGTCGTCCTGTGCTTCCTCGAGGTAGGGCTCCGGCACCCTCCAGAGCTCCCTCGCTCGCACGCGTGGCGGCAGCCGCTCGCCGAGCCGGTCGCGGTCGATCAGCCACTCCGGCTGCGGGTAGCTGCCGACGACCGTGGTGAGGAGCGCCTCCCCGTTCATGCGGCGGAGTATGCCGCCGGTCAGCGCGCGGACGGGTGGAGGCGCGGCACCGCGCCCTCCGCGGTGCGGCGCCAGACCTCCAGGATCGACGGCGGCGTGACGACGTGGGCTTCTCCGCGCGTGGGACGCGGACGGCGCCCGGTATAGCCCCCTGGCGTCCACTCGAGAAGCTGTGGCCCGAGCACGAGGAACGGCGCGCCGCTCTCGACGACGAAGGCACCGTCGGGAAGCTCCGCGAACGGGGCTCCGTGCAGACGGTGCCCGCGCGTGGCCGGTTCGACCCGCTCGGCGTGGAGGTGCGCGTCGATCCCGTCCGCGCCAGCGGCACCGGGGTGAAGGTCGCTCCAGACCTCGGTGAAGCGGACGTAGTCCTCGCGCCGGCACAGCGCGCACGGGCGGTGCCCGGCGGCGAAAGCCGTCGCCTCGTCGAGGAAGAAGAGCTCCGTGAACTTGCCGGGCTGCAGGAGGGGGCTGCGGTGCCAGCCGCGGTACGCGAGCCGGCAGGCGATCCAGCGCTTCCCGTTGTAGCGGCGGCGGATGCGACCCGCGTCGTCGTGCAGGCAGCCGCGGGTGCCGTAGACGAGCCCGCGCCCTGGGTGAGGGATCAGCTCGCCGAGCGGGGTGACGCGGTTCTGGAGCGGCACCGCTGGTGCGGTTCCGCTACGAGCCCGTTGGTCTCGCGAGCCCGCCGCAGCGAGGATCGTGGTGAGCGACGAGCTCGAGCAGGAGAGCATGGAGCGCTCGGCGCTCGTCGTCGTCGAGCGGGAGGAGGAACTCCGCCTCGACCTGCTTCGAGATCGCGCGCAGCTGGCCGAGCGTCTTCTTGCCGGCCGGGGTCAGGCTGACGAGATGCCGGCGGCGGTCGCCCGGATCCCGCCGGCGCTCGACGAGCCGCTTGGCCTCGAGCTCGTCGAGAAGCCCGACCAGGTGGCTTCGGTCGTAGCCGAGCGCGTCGGCGATCGTCGCCTGGGTCTCGCGCGCGCCTTCGTCGAGGAGGGAGAGCACCGCGTAGTGCTGTGGGCTGTGTCCGCTGTTCTCGAAGGCCCCGAGCGAACGCTCCTTGGCGGCCATTCCCAGGAGCTTCAGGAGGAACGTCGTGCTCTCCAGGAGCGCGCGGGGTGGCCCTGCCTGGGCGGGAACGAGGGGTGTCGGGGAGATCGTCATTTGCGTGAGAAGTGTAGCGCGCACCAGTGTTGACCTGTGCTATCGTAGCATCCGTCAACGATTTGAAGGGACGACGATAGATGGAACAACGCTCGATCAGTGGTGGACGGGTGGATCGACGTTGGAGCGCTCTGGCGCTCATCGTGACGGCGCAGTTCATGGTCATCCTCGACGTCGCGATCGTCAACGTCGCGCTGCCCTCGATAAAGGTCGACCTCGGTTTCTCGCAGACGAGCCTGCAATGGGTCATCTCCGCGTACGCGATCATGTTCGGCGGCACGCTGCTCCTGGGCGGACGGCTCGCCGACCTCCTTGGCCGTAGACGTCTATTCATCGCCGGCCTCTCCGTCTTCGCGATCAGCTCGCTGCTCTGTGGTCTCGCATGGTCGGAGGGCTCGCTCATCGCGTTCCGTGCGGTGCAGGGTCTCGGAGGCGCGATGCTCGCGCCGGCAGCTCTCTCCTTGCTCATGACGACCTTCGCGGACGGTCGCGAGCGCAACAAGGCGCTCGGCATCTACGGCGCGGCGTCCGGCAGCGGGGCGGCAGCAGGAGTCCTCCTCGGCGGCCTGCTCACCTCGACGCTCAGCTGGCCGTGGATCTTCTTCATCAACGTGCCGGTCGGGCTCGCGGCGGTCGCGCTCGCTCCGGTGCTTCTCCGCGAGAGCCGCGCCGAGCTCGAGCATCGACACTTCGACTTCGCGGGTGCGGCCACGATCACCGGCGGCCTCATGCTCCTCGTGTATGCGCTCACGCGCGCGACGACGGACGGCTGGGGCACGCCCACGACGCTCGCCCTGCTCGCGGCCTCGGTCGGGCTCGTCCTCGCGTTCGTCGTCATCGAGCTCCGCTCGAAGGCGCCGCTCCTGCCGTTGCGGATCTTCCGCCTCCCGACGCTGGCGGCGGCGAACGTGACGATGGCGATCGTCGGAGGAGTCGCGTTCTCCGAGTTCTTCCTCCTCTCCCTGTACATGCAGGACGTCCTGCACTACTCGGCGCTCCAGAGTGGCGTCGCCTTCGTCGCGTTCGCGCTGACCGTCGTCAGTGCGTCGAACGTCGCGCAGGTCGTCGTCGGCCGCGTCGGCGTTCGACCCGCGCTCACCGGAGGTCTGCTGGCGTCCGCTGTCTCGGTCGCGGTCCTCACGCGGCTGCCGGTCGACGGGCACTACTTCTGGGATCTCTTCCCGGCATACGTCCTCGGTGGTGCGGGCATGGCCTTCGCATTCGTCCCGGTGACGATCGCGAGCCTTGCTGGCGTGAGCCGCTCCGACGCCGGGGTCGCCTCCGGGCTCGTGAACACGAGCCGTCAGATCGGAGGCGCCATCGGCCTCGCGGCAGTGAGCGCCGTGGTTGCAACCTCGACGGGCAACTACGTCGACGCGCATCCCGGCCTGACGGCGGCGAGCCCCGCCGCTCTCGACCACGGCTTCCAGACCGCACTCTACGTGCTCACCGGGCTCCTCGTGCTCGGTGCGCTGATCGCGGGAGGCTTCGTCAGGCCGCGTCCGCGGCCTGCCGAGGTGGAGGCGACGGTCGACGAGCTCGAGCCCATCCGCGAGGCGGCCTGAGGGCTACCGCGGCAGGCGCAGGCCGAGTCGCCGTGGGAGCGAGGCGACGAAGCGGGTGGCCGGGCCGGGTCTCCGGCCCGCGTCCTCCGCTTCGTCCTTCGCGATGAGGCCGCGGCGGATGAGCGAGCCGCCCACGTAGCGGAACGGATCGGGCGGAAACAGCTTCCTGCTCGGCTCGACGATCGCGAGCGCGGTTCGCTCGTCGCGTCGGTCGAGGGCCAGCCGCGCGAGGATCTCCCCGCCCAGGTACGTCGGGCCGACGCCGTTGCCGGTGAAGCCGAATCCGTGGTGCAGGCGGCCGCGGCTTCCGAACATCGGCAGGTGGGTGGGGGAGACGTCGATCGGCCCGCCCCACGCGTGGGTGACCTCGCGGCCCTTCACCTGCGGGAAGAAGCGGACGAGGCTCTTGCGAGCCTTCGCGACAACGCGCGGGTCGAGCTCGAGCCGGTCGGAGCGGTGGCGCCCCGCGAGCCCCACGACGCCCCCGCCCCAGCCGAAGGCGATGCGGCCGTCCCGGGTCGTCCGTGTGTAGTGGACGAGCGTGCGGCTGTCGACGATCGCCTCACCGCCCGTCCAGCCGAGTCCGTCGAGGACGTCCGGGACCGGCTCCGTGAGGACGATGTGGCTCGACGCGACCGCGAGCGAGAGGCGGTAGCCCGGGAAGTTCGCCGCGGCGGAGTTGACGGCGAGGACGACGGCGCCGGCGCGAACGCGTCCCGTGCGGGTCACCACGCCGCCCGCGCGATCGAGGCGGGTCACTTCGGTCCGCTCGTGGATCCGCACGCCGCGCTCGAGGAGCCTCGCCCGCAGCCCGAGTGCGAGGCGCGCCGGCTGGACGGTGGCGTTGAGGCGATAGAGCGCCCCGCCGAGGAAGAGCGGCGACGCGCAGCGGGCCCGCACCTCCTCAGCCGAGACGGCCGTGACCTCTTCCGGTGCGCCCAGCTCGGCCGCCACGCGAACCTCGCCCGTCCACGAGTCGACCTGGGACTCGGTCGTGGCGACGCGGAGCATCGGCGCCTCGCGGAACCAGGCGTCGACGCCGTTCGCCTCGCACCACGCGCCGACTCCGCGCACGGCGTCCTCCGACGCCCGGCAGACGGCAAGCGCCTGAGCGTCGCCCGCCCGCTCGCGGAGCGTCGGCGCGTCGCCCCACAGCGTCTCGCAGAAGCCTCCGTTCCGTCCGCTCGGGCCGTGCCCGCACAGGGCAGCCTCGAGGACGAGGACGTCGAGCTCGGGCTCGAGCTCGCGGAGCTGCCACGCGGTCCACATCCCGAGGTAGCCGCCCCCGACGACGACGACGTCGGCGGTCGAGTCCGCGTCGAGCGGACGCTGCGGTGCGACCGAGCCGGCTTCCTCGAGCCACCAGCCCTGGCGCGTGTGGTGCATCAGGCAGGTGCCGACGTGCGCCGGGCGAGCGCGATGCTGCAGGCGATCACTGCGGCGACGGCGACCGGGACGAGGAGCGTCCAGAAGAGCGGAAGTCCGCCGAGGGCCGCCCCGAGCGAGACGAGCACCGCGGAAAGCGGGCCCCTCGGCAGGAGGAGCTGGCCGACGAGCATGAGGGCCGCCCCCGCGAGGAGGAAGCCGACCCAGAGGAGGTCGCGCGTCGCGTCGTAGTCGAGGAGGAGCGGCCCGGCCACCGACGCGAGCGCGTACAGCGCGCTGAGGGCGAGCACGAGGAATCGTGTCGCGGAGGCGAGCCCGTCGCCGCTCATCGGAGCGGTAGCGTACGCGGCGCGAATCAGGGGTGGCGGACGGGATTCGAACCCGCGACCACCGGGACCACAACCCTGCTCGTCGTACGTCCCCGGGTGTCGGGATGGGTCGCAACCACCTTCGCTCTTCGGTTTCGGCCGAGGCGCGACCCGCACGACGAGTCGCGGTGCGTCGCGAGTCGTTGCCACGACGTTGCCACCGGACTGAGCGTATTCGAGCCCGTTGCACTGCGCATGGCTGGTGGTGCCTAGTCGATCACCTTCGCCCGCACAGCAACCTGCCCATCCTGGAATCGGTAGTCGCCCGCACGGGCGAGGGGAGGGCGGAGGGAGACGCAGTAGATCGCGTGGCACGCGCTGAGATGCCAAGCCGGGACGTGCCGAAGACTCTCCGTCGCGACCAGTAGCGAACGGTGAGGGCTCACCAGACCGCGAAGACGCTCTTCTGCTGAGCGCGCTTCCCCGCGTCGAACAGACGGGGGAGTGCGCTCACAGAAAGCACCGGGTCGGGTCTACCTCCCGCGGTGGAGTAGAGACAGAGAACCCATAAGAACTTAAGGAGAAGTGCGTCGTGAAACTGAGTGATGAGAACCGGGACAAGCTCGCCGCATTCCGGAAAGAGACCAAAGCGAAGAAACGCAGGCGCGCTCGCAAGCGGGAGTACCAGCCGGTGCGTGCGCTGAGCGAGGCCGAGTTACTGCTCAGCGATGGAAACCCGGCTCGCCGCCGCCGCCTCGAACGCCAGGGTGTGCGTGCTCACCCTCAAAGCCCGCTCTTTCCACCAGGCACCACGCTCTCCGTCGTGCTAGGGCGCTGCCAACACCGCACGCGCGTGGACGTGCTCGCGGCCGGACGCATTCCCGCCCGTGCCTCGTGTCCTCGCTGTCAGCGCTGGAGCGACACGCTCCCCGGCAGCGCCCGCATCCCTCGCCCGAATGCGAGCCGTGCCCTCGTCTCCGAGCGCGTGGAGGAGCGCGACGGGCGCATCTACACCGTGAAGACGCTGGCGACGCCGCGCCGAGCGAGGGCGCGCTGAGTTTCATCTCACGCGACGGCGACAATTGAAGCGTGGATCTCTGACGCAACAACCCGGCCGCTCGTGGCGTCCGACTTCTTCGAGGGTGGGGGTGCCCACGCCGCGAACCGCGCCGTGCGCCGCCGGCTAGGTCTCGGCTAGGTTGGCACGAACCCGGTCTCGATCGGCTCCTAGCTCCCGAACAGCGCTCGCAGCGCGAATCCGAGAACGATCAGAGCCTCCACCGCCATCCAGCCTGCGGCTGCGCGGCCCCAACTCATTCGCCAGCCCGTCACGGCGTAGAGGATGTGGCCGCCGTCCGTGATCGGGAGAGGGAGGAGGTTGATCACGAAGATCGCGAAGTTGACCGCGGCCAGGGATTCGAAGATCCAGGCGTTCTGGATGGGGAGATACGCGAGGCCGATGAAGACCGTGCACGCTGTGAGCGTGGCGAGTGGTCCGGCCAAAGCGACTAGGCCGAGATTCCAGTCCTTCCGGTCCGGCGAGGAGTGGCCCATCAGCACCTTCGGGCCGGTGAGCTTCATCGTGAACCCGGCGTAGTCCCAGCCGTTCCGGCGACCGACGACGACGTGTCCGGCCTCATGCGCGACCAGGGAGGCCGCGAGCATGGCGAACCAGACGCTGAGCCAGAGGTAGGGGCTCATAGCTCGACCAGCGGGATACCCGCGCTAGCCCAGGTGCGCGCGTAGAGGTCGTGAGCGAACTCGACCGTCCAGGCCAGCAAAAGACTGAAGCTCCCCAACATTCTCCCCCTCGCCCCGCAGTGCTTCTAGTGTGCCAGTTGCCCCCCCAAAAGGCTAGATAGGACCTAGACTCGCCCGGAAGGTCGGGCTGATCGCCGGCGACCTCGTCCGCGAACTAGCCGACGAGCCGCTCGGCCCTCCCGTGCTCGGTGCTCGCACGCAGGGTGCGCCGTCAGGACGGATTCGTTCGGCATGCTCCGGATCGGGATTGATCAGCGCCTTACCGTGCGCCCCGATCTCTAGCGCCGCGCCACCCTGAGTAGGATCTCGCGTTCGCCGGGTTCTACGCAGGATGAGCGCGTGTAGGAGTCGATGGCGCGCTGTAGCTCTGCCTGCGCCGCCCGTGGATCGTTCCATTGAGGTCGTTGAGAGCGGCCGCGCACGCGAAGGCGGTCTTCGCGAGCCAATAGGCGTCGCCGTCCTCGTTCGTCATCACGCCGCCCATGCCGCGATACTGTCGCATCGACCTGAGCGCAGCAGGGAGTTCGTTCGGACTCTCTGTCCTGATCTAGGAACGAAGGAGCATCTCATGCATGCCATCATCCGCCGTTACGACGGTGTGGACCAGAATCGAACGACCGAGCTCACGAGCAAGGTCAACGAGACCCTCGTCCCCAAGCTGA
>DATAET010000074.1:0-9477 GCA_036257855.1 Gaiellaceae bacterium
CACACCTGCCCAGCCGAGGTAGTTCACGTCGTGACCGGCGCGCAGGCGGTGCCGACCTGCGTCCCCGAAGCCTGTGATCGAGCAGTAGACCGTCGTCTCCGGGACGTCGCCCGGCCCGATGCCGAGCCTTTCGGCCACGCCTGGTCGGAAGCCCTCGAGGAGGACGTCGGCGCGCTCGCAGAGGGCACGGGCGAAGGACGCCTCGCGGGGGAGATGGCAGACGACGGATTCGCTCCCGGCGCGCAGCGCGGTGTCCCACGCCGTCGCCGTCGGGCGCATGGGATCGCCGCCCGGCGGCTCCACGCGAACGACACGGGCCCCGAGCCGGCCGAGCTCGCGGCTCGCGTACGCACCGGGGAGGTAGAGCGTGAAGTCGACGACGAGCATGTCGGCGAGCGGTTGCACGTGGCGGGAGGGTAGCTCTATCCTCGTCGCCGTTGACTGACCATTCAATCGCCCAGGAGGACAAGCGCAAGCTGATCCTCGACGCCGCGATCCGCGTGTTCGCCGAGCACGGCTACCACGGCTCGCGCGTCGGCGACATCGCCGAGGACGCCGGCGTGGCCCACGGCCTCCTCTACCACTACTTTGCGTCGAAGGAAGACGTTCTCCGCACGATCTTCGTGGAGAACTGGGGCCAGCTGATCGCACGATTCAGAGCCGTTGAGGAGGCGGACGAGCCGCCCCGGGAGAAGCTCGAGGGCATCGCGAAGATCCTGCTGCGAACGTGGCGTAACGATCCAGCGCTCGTGACGGTGATGGTTCGGGAGGTCGCGCGGAGCCACGAGCTCGAAAGCCAGGTCGACGACGTCCGCGAGGCCTTCACGATCATCCAGCGCGTCATCGAGGAGGGGCAGGCAGCGGGAGCGTTCCGGCGCGACGTCGATGCGCGTCTCGCGAGCTGGGTCGTGTACGGCGCGCTCGAGGAGCTGCTCACCGGATGGGTGCTCGGCCAGCTGCCCGACAGTGAGGAGGACGTCGCGAGGGCGGAGCGGACGCTCGTCCAGATGGCGCTCCGTGGTCTCACCCCCTAGGCTCGCGAAAGTGAAGACGTTCAACCTCTACGGGGAGGAGTGGGATCGGGTGGAGGACCGTCCCGGGTGGCGAAGCAAGGACGGGTGGGTTGGTGCGCGGCTCGGCGCGGAGATACTCGGCGGCAGCCTCTACGAGCTCGAACCGGGCGACCGTCTCTGGCCGTACCACGTCCACCATGCGAACGAGGAGTGGCTCATCGTCGTACGCGGACAGCCGACGGTGCGGTCGCCAGACGGAGAGCAGGAGCTCGCCGAAGGAGACGTCGTCGTCTTCCCGCGCGGCAAGGCGGGCGCACATCAGGTCTCGAACCGCACGGACGAGCCGATCCGCGTACTCATGCTCTCCAGCATGGTCGCGCCGGATCTCGTTGAGTATCCGGACTCGGGCAAGGTCGGAGCACGCGACGTCAGCGGCGAGCGGATCCTCCTGAGTCGCCCGGGGCCCATGCTCGACTACTGGGACGGAGAGGAGTAGCGGCTAGCGGAAGGCGTTTTCGCCGGTGAGCGCCTGGCCGACCACGAGCGTGTGCACCTCGTGCGTGCCCTCGTACGTGAGCACCGACTCGAGGTTGTTCACGTGGCGGATCACCGGATACTCGAGGGTCACGCCGTTTGCGCCGAGGATGGTGCGCGCCGTCCTCGCTACCTCGATCGCGCCGCGGACGTTGCCCATCTTCCCGAGGCTGAGGTGCTCGGGGCGCAGGGTCCCCTCGTCCTTCATGCGCCCGAGATGTAGCGCCACGAGCATCGCTCGGTTGATCTCGAGCGCCATCTCCGCGAACTTCTCCTGCGTGAGCTGATAGGCCGAGATCGGCTTCCCGAAAACGATGCGCTCCTTCGCATAGTCGAGCGCGCACTCGAAGCACGCCCGAGCAGCACCGACCGCACCGAACACGATCCCGAACCGTGCCTCGTTCAGGCACGAGAGCGGACCCCGGAGGGTCGTTGCGCCGGGAAGGACGTTTTCCTCGGGAACGCGCACGTCCTGGAGGACGAGCTCCGAGGTCACCGAAGCGCGCAGGGAGAGCTTCTTGTGGATCTCGGGGGCCGAGAACCCCGGTGCTTCCTTCTCGACGATGAACCCCCGGATCGCGCCGTCGTCAGTCCGTGCCCAGACGATCGCGATGTCGGCGATCGTGCCGTTCGTGATCCACATCTTCGCTCCGTTGAGGATCCAGTCGGAGCCGTCGCGACGCGCATGAGTACGCATGGACGCCGGGTCCGATCCGGCATCGGGCTCAGTAAGACCGAAGCAGCCGATCACCTCTCCCGTGTGCATCAGCGGCAGCCACCGCTCCTTCTGCTGCTCGGAGCCCCAGCGCCAGATCGGGAACATCGCCAGCGAGCCCTGCACCGAGACCGCGCTTCGGACTCCGGCGTCGCCCGCCTCGAGTTCCATGCATGTAAGCCCGTAGGCGACCGAGCTGGCCCCCGGCAGGCCGTAGCCTTCGAGGTGCATGCCGAGGAGGCCGAGCTTTCCGAGCTCGCCGAACAGTTCGCGCGGGAAGATCCCGCGCTCGAACCAGTCGCCGACCTCGGGCAGGACGTGCGCGCGCACGAAGTCGCGGACGGTGTCGCGAATCGCCCGCTCCTCGTCGTCGAGCAACGCGTCGATCGCGAGGTAGTCGAGAGGGTCGAGCGACGATCGCTCGGTGGTGGTCGCCATGCGCATGACATCCTACGGAAGGTCGCCTCGGACCTTGACCCTGCGCGCCGCCACGACGTACACTCGGGTTGACTGACTAGTCAATCGAACGTCATTCGAACCGAGGAGCACCGATGACCCAGCTCGAGGCGGGCGTCGCAGCGGGCGTGTCGTTCGCGCTGACGCCCGAGCAGCGCGAGCTCCGTGCGCTCGCGCGCGAGTTCGCGCAGAAGGAGATCCGGCCCAAGGCCGCCCCCTACGACGAGAGCTCGACGCACCCGGCCGACGTGATCGCCAAGGCGCACGAGCTCGGTCTCATGAACCTGCACATTCCCGAGTCGCTCGGCGGACTGGGGTTGCCCGCGTTCGACGGGATACTCGTCGGGGAGGAGCTCAACTGGGGTTGCTCCGGCATCGGCACTTCGATCCTCGCGAACGGGCTCGGTTCCGGGCCGGTGCTCCTCGCGGGTACCGACGAGCAGAAGGAGCAGTGGCTGCCGCCCCTCCTCGACGAGCCGGTCCTCTGCTCCTTCGGACTCTCCGAGCCCGATGCCGGCTCCGACGTCGCACGTATCAAGACCACGGCCCAGCGGCGCGGGGACGAATACGTCCTGAACGGATCGAAGACGTTCATCACGAACGCGGGTCATGCTTCCTGGACGGTCGTCTTCGCGAAGACCGATCCGTCCAAGGGGCACCGTGGGATCTCCGCGTTCATCGTCCCGATGGACACGCCCGGCGTGCAGATCGAGAAGCACCTCGACAAGATGGGCCAGCGCTCGACCGATACGTCGGCATTCGCGTTGACCGACGTGGTCGTCCCCGCGGCGAACCGCATCGGCGAGGAGGGCGAAGGGTTCAAGATCGCGATGAAGACCCTCGACTTCACTCGCCCCGGGACGGCCGCGGGAGCGGTTGGCGTCGCCCAGGCGGCGTACGAGCTCGCCGTCGAGTACGCCAAGGAGCGGGTCACCTTCGACGTCCCGATCGCGATGCACCAGGGGGTGAGCTTCCTCATCGCCGACATGGCGACCGAGATCGAGGCGGCGCGACTCCTCGTGTGGCAGTCGGCGTGGCTGCACGATCGAGGCGAGCGGGCGACGCTCCAGTCGTCGTTCGCGAAGCGCTTCGCAGCGGACACCGCGATGAAGGTGACGACGGACGCGGTCCAGGTTTTCGGCGGATACGGGTACATCAAGGAGTATCCGGTCGAGAAGCTCATGCGCGACGCGAAGCTCTTCCAGATCTACGAGGGCACCTCGCAGATCCAGCGTCTCGTGATCGCCAAGGAGATCTTCCTCCCGCGGGACGACTAGGGTCTCCGCATGGCCCTGGAGATCGACCTGGGCGGTCGCGTCGCGCTCGTCACCGGCGGGTCGCGCGGGCTCGGCCGCGCGGACGCGTTGACGCTCGCGCGCGCGGGTGCCGACGTCGCGATCGCGGACATCCTCGTCGAGTCCGAGCTCTCCGAGCAGACCGACAGCTGGGGCGCACTCGCGACCGCGGCGAGGACGCAGGGGATGGTGCACACCGAGGAGACGGTCGAGGAAATTCGTTCTCTCGGTCGCCGCTCGCTCGCGGTCCGTTGCGACGTCACCGATCGTCAGCAGGTCGCTGACGCCGTGGCGCGGACGGTCGACGCGCTCGGCTCGGTGGACATCCTGGTGAACAACGCAGGCACGCTCGACCACGTCGGGCAGTTCCACGACCAACGGCCCGAGCTCTGGGAGCGTGACGTGCGCGTCAATCTGACCGGTGGCTTCAACTGCGCGCAGGCGGTCTGGCCCCACATGAAGGAGGGCGGCTGGGGGCGCATCGTAAACATGGCGTCCGTCGCCGGCACTCTCGGCGGCTTCGGACAGGCCAGCTACTCCACCACGAAGGCGGGCATCCTCGGGCTCACGAAGACGCTCGCCATGGAAGGCGGACGCCACGGGATCACGTGCAATGCGATCGTGCCGGGCATCATCGGCACGGAGGCGTTTCACATGGCGAATGCGACGATGAACGAGCGCATCGCTGCGCGAACCGTATTCAAGCGTCCAGGCGAACCGCAGGACATCGCGAACGCGATCGCCTTTCTCTGCTCCGACCTCGCCGCCTATGTCACCGGCGTGGAGCTGTACGTATCGGGCGGGATCGAGCTGTTCGTGTTCTGAAGCGGGCTGACCTCTCGCGGGGCACCCCATCCCACCACCCACTGCCGATTCTAGTACGGAATTGCGCGCAGCTGTTGACTGATAAGAGAACAAGTCAGCGCGAATTCGTTCACGAGATCCATACGGCCACGAAGGCCGTCCCCATCTAGAATTCCCGCTCCCCGTGCACGCCGACTCGCCCTTCTACGCGCCACGTAGCCGCCGCCGTCGGCGAGTTCTGTCGACGCCGATCCTGATCGCCATCCTCGCCGGCGCGGCGGCCGTTCTCGCGGTTCTCGTCGGGCTGGCCTTCGCCGGGCCTCGCAGCGAGCTCGCGGCCGGCACCCGCGTAGGAGGCGTGGACGTGGGCGGCCTGACGAAGCGCGAGGCCGTCGCGCAGCTCGACCGTCTCTTCGAGCAAAGCTCGGTCAAGCCAGTGCACTTCGTTGCGGGCTCGAAGACGTACAGCTTCGCGGCGAACCAGCTCGCGGTCCAACCGGACTGGAGCGCTGCCGTCAGTGCCGCCGAGCGCGCTGGGGACGGGTTCGGCCCGCTCCGCGGTTTCCGGCGGCTTCGCGCACGCGTCTTCGGGGCCGAGGTGCTTCCGCGGCTTGCCGTCTCCAACGCGGCGCTCGACTACGTGCTCGACCGCATCTCCGCCGATGTCGATCGCCGCCCCCGGAACGCGGTCCTCGAGCGCGACGGGCTGAAGATCCGAGTCGTCCCCGACCGACCGGGCCGCCGTCTCGACCGCGACGCTGCCGCCGAGACGATCGTGCGCACGCTCGGGCAGATCGAGCGCTTCGCCGACACGACTTCGCTCCCCGTCGCCGTGACGACCCCTGCGGTCGGGGCGCCGATGCTCGACGCAGCGGCGGAGAGCGCTCGAACCGCGCTGTCGGCACCCGTGATCGTCAAGGCGGCAGGGAGGAGCTTCCGGCTTCCCCGCTGGCGCGTCGCGGAGCTCCTTCAGCTTCCGTCGGGAGGTGCGACGAGGCTCGGGATCGGAGGTCGGCCCGCGGAGACGTACTTCCGCACCCTCTCACACCGCGTCGGTCGTCCGCCGCGAGATGCCCGCTTCGCGGTGTATGGGGACGCAGTCCAGGTCGTCCCGTCGCGCGACGGGCTCGAGATCAACATCCCGCAGGCGGCGCGTGCGATCCTCCGTGCCGCGACGCGCCCCGAGAACCGAGTCGCGCGTCTCGAGGTCGCGCGCGCGGCCCCCGAGCGCACGACGGCCGACGCCTTGGCGATGGGGATCGATCGCCGGATGTCCTCGTTCAAGACGTACTACTCGGGCACCGCCGATCGAATAACGAACCTCCAGCTCGGTGTCGCCTCTCTCGACGGGACGCTCGTCCCGCCCGGCGGCACCTTCTCGCTCAACCGGGCGATCGGAGAGCGTACGGTCGAGCGAGGCTTCCGGCCGGCGCCGGTGATCATCGGCACCAAGTACGCGGAGGAGGTGGGCGGCGGAACGTCCCAGGTTGCGACCACGGTCTTCAACGCCGCGTGGGAGGCGGGACTTCGGATCACGGAGCGCAATCCCCACTCGCTGTACATCAGTCGCTATCCGCTCGGGCGCGACGCGACCGTCTACTGGCCGTCCCTGGACCTCGAGTTCGTGAACGACACCGACACTTGGGTGCTCGTCCGCGGCTTCTCGGAGAGCGACGGCATCAGCGTGGCTATCTACGGAGGGGAGACCCGACGCGTCGAGAGCTCGGCGACGCCCCTCGTCACGACCGGCCCTGTTCCGGTGCAGCGCATCCCCGATGCGTCGCTCCCGAAGGGCGAGCGCGTCGTGGAGGAGGAGGGTGCCGCGCCCACGCGAACGTCGGCGACGCGCATGGTGTACGACGCCGACGGCAAGCTGCTGCGCTCTGAGACCTGGAGCACGTCGTACGAGGCGAAGAAGCGGATCGTGCGCGTCGGGACGAAGGTCGCCGAGCCCAAGCCCAAGGTCGGTGAGACGCCCCCGGCCGACGAGGTCGCGCCGCCATCCGGCACGGGCGGCGCTACGCCGCCGAAGACTCGGCCGTAGCGATCGCATCGGCGAGCCAGGCCGGAAGCCGGGTCGGCCGGTACGTCGCGCGGTCGACAGCGGCGTGCCGCGTATAGGCCTCGGCGACGAGCTCCTCGCCGCGCTCGATCCGGTACTCGTACGTGAAGCGCGCGCCGCGCAGGTCGACGCAGCGCGTCCAGATCGTCAGCGTCTCGTCGAACGTCGCAGCCTGGTGGTAGCGCAGGAAGACTTCCGTCGTGAGCGCCTCGAGGCCGCTCTCCCGGATCGCTTGGTAGCCGCCGGCGTACCGGGCGAGATACGCGACCCGGGCGACCTCGAGCCAGACGACGAACGACGCGTGATGCGCGATTCCCTGCGCGTCGGTCTCCGCGAACCGGATACGGACGTCGGTCGAGAACGAGAAGCCCTCCACGGCGCCCAAGCCTAAGATCAGCGCGTGTCGGGCGCAGCGCTTGCCGAGCTCGTTTGCGAGCGGCAGCCGTGTGTCGTCCTCACGGGTGCCGGGATCTCGACGGAGTCCGGCATTCCGGACTTCCGCTCGTCCGGGGGGATCTGGAAAGACGTCGATCCCTTCGAGGTCGCCTCCATCCGAGCGTTCCGCCGCGACCCCCGACGGGTGTGGAGCTTCTACCGGGCGCGCATCCAGCTCCTCCGGGACGCCGAGCCGAACGCGGCGCATCACGCGCTGGCCGACCTCGAGGCGCTCGGTCTCGTGCAGGCGGTCGTCACCCAGAACATCGACACCCTGCACACGCGCGCGGGCAGCAGGGACGTCGTCGAGGTGCACGGGTCGATCCGTTCCGCCGAGTGCCCTGCCTGTCTGTGGCGAGAGCCTGCCGACGCCGTGCTCGAGCAGCTCGAATCGAGCTCGACTCCCGTGTGCCCGCAGTGCGGGGAGGTCCTCAAGCCGGGGGTCGTCCTGTTCGGCGAGCTGCTTCCGGCCGCAGCGATGGACCGCGCGACCGAGCTCGCGCGCGGTGCGCGGTTCCTGCTCGTCGTGGGCTCGTCGCTCGAGGTCTGGCCCATCGCGGGGCTGCCGCTCGAGGCCCCTGCGTTCGCGATCGTGAATCGCGGGCCAACCGCGCTCGACGCGCACGCCCTCCTGAAGGTCGACGGCGGCGCCGGTGAGACGCTCACCGCCGTCGTCGAGGCCGTCTTGCGGAGCGCCGCCGCTCCGCGAGTGCTATGACTGTTCCCATGACGACGCCGACGACCGGAAAGTCCAAGACTGCCTCGGAGAAGGACTTCGTGTCTCGTCTCGCCGATGCGGGCGAAGAGGCGCTCCAGCGCATCGCCGATCTCCCGGGCGGGCAGAAGGCACTCACCGCGGTGAACGACCTGCGGGCACGGGTCGACGAGATGGCGAAGAAGGTGCGCGGGATCGACGCGCTCGAAGCGCGCGTGGCGAAGCTCGAGAAGGAGCTCGCCGCGCTCAAGAAGGCGAAGTCGCCCGCTCGCCGGCAGACGCCGCCTCGAAGGCCGACGACCTAGCGCTCGGCGGGAACGCGGAGCCGCAGCGCCCGCGGGAGGACTTCGAAACGGGCTGGCGTCGTCCCAGGCTGCTCGCCGTCGAGTTCGAGCGGGAGCGGCTCGTCGGCGTCGACGGTCACGACGCGACCCCGGAGGAGCTCGAGGCGTGGGTGGGGCAGGTGCTTCCCTCGGTACGTCTTCGGCAGCACGAAGAGGAGGTCGCGCTTCGTGACGTCGCCGATCAAGAGCACGTCGAACAGGCCGTCGTCTGGCTCGGCGCTCGGCGTCATCATCATTCCCCCGCCGAGATAGCGGCCGTTGCAGACCATCGCGTCGATCATCCGGCCAACGCGAGACTCGCCGTCGACCGTCACCCGCATCTCTCCTGTCTCCCAGCGCACGAACACGGCGATGGTCGCCCAGTAGTACGAGACCTTGCCGCCGAGTGCCTTCGAAGATTCGTTTGCGCGCTTCGCGATCGCACCCGAGATGCCGGCGCTCGCGACGTTCGCGAAGCGTGCGCTTCCTTCGCCTCCTGCCCAGGTCCGGAACGTGACGGAACCGGCATCGATCTCTCGGACACTCCCGCCGAGCGCGACGTCGACGGCCCGGTCGAGGTCCCTTGGGATGCCGTAGGTGCGGACGAAGTCCCAGCCCGTCCCACGCGGAATCACGGCGAGGTCGACGCCGCTCGCGCCCGCGATCCCGTTGACCACCTCGTGCACCGAGCCGTCGCCTCCGACGACGACGAGCAGCGTCGCACCGTCGTCGACCGCCCGGGCTGCCAGAGCGGAGAGGTGCCCGCGGCCCTCCGACATGAGCGCCTCGCCGCGCAGCCCGCGAGCGGCTGCCCGATGCGCCATCTCGGGCCACCGTCTCCCCGCCGATCCGCCCGCCGCAGCGGGGTTCACGAGGAAGACCGTTCGTTCGGCGCTAATGACCGTTGCGAGCTGTCGTGGCCGTGTCGAGCGCGATGCGTGTCATGCGGTCGACCGCTGCCCGCAGCTCCTCGTCCGAGATCCTGACGAACTCGCCCTCGACGACGATGTCGCTCACGGTCAGCAGGCAGCCACCGTGGACACCCCGGATCGCCGCGAGCGTGAACAGCGCGGCTGCCTCCATCTCCACCGCGAGCACTCCGCGTTTCGACCAGCGCTCGTACTG
>DATAET010000075.1:0-3926 GCA_036257855.1 Gaiellaceae bacterium
AGGCAGCTACGACCTGCGTGTGCGCGTCGAGGGCGGCGGCCCCAGCGGGCAGGCAGGAGCGATCCGGCACGGGATCGCACGCGCGCTCGTCGAGGCCGATCCGGAGCTGCGGAAGGTGCTCAAGCGCGAGGGCTTCCTCACCCGCGATGCCCGGAAGGTCGAGCGCAAGAAGGCCGGCCTCCACAAGGCCCGCAAAGCCCCTCAGTTCTCGAAGCGCTAGCCTCGCGCGCGTCACTGGCCCACGAAGCGTTAGCCTCGCGCGCCATGGCGCGGCGTTACTTCGGCACGGATGGTGTCCGGGGGGTCGTCGGCGAGTCGCTGACGCCTGAGCTCGTCGAGCGGCTGGGCCGAGCGGCGGCGCTGTGGTCCCCTGGCGGACGCGTCTTCATCGGGCGCGACACGCGCGGTTCCGGTCCCACGCTGGAAGCGGCATTCGCCGAGGGAGTCGCCTCCGCGGGTGGGAACGCGGTGCTGGGCGGTGTGCTCCCGAGCCCGGCGGTCGCATTGCTGGCGCTCGACCTCGGTGCGGTGATCTCCGCGTCGCACAACCCGCCCGAGTACAACGGCGTCAAGTTCTTCGACGCGGAGGGCCAGAAGCTCACCGACGCCTCGGAGGAGGAGATCGAGGCGCTGCTGGACGAGCCGCCCGGTGCCGCCAGAGGGACGATCGACCGGATCGAGATCTCCGCCGACAGCTACCTCGCACACGTGCTCGAGCGCTTCGGGTCGGACCTCAGCGGTCTCCGTGTCGCGGTCGATTGCGCCAACGGCGCCTACTCGGAGCTCGCGCCGAAGGCGTTCGAGCGGCTCGGCGCCGAAGTCGTGCCGCTCGCGACCGAGCCGGACGGCTCGAACATCAACGTGGGGTGTGGGGCAACGGATCTCTCGCTCCTTTCGCGCACCGTCCCGGAACAGAGGGTGGACCTCGGCGTCGCGTTCGACGGTGACGGGGACCGCATGCTTGCCGTCGACGCAGAAGGCAACCCGGTCGACGGCGATCAGATCCTCGCGATCCTTGCGCTCCACCTCGGCGTCGACCTCGTGGTCGTCACGGTCATGACCAACCTGGGCTTCCATCGGCTGATGGAGGAGCACGGGATCCGCGTGCTGACGACGGACGTCGGCGACCGCTACGTCCTGGAAACGCTGCGCCGTGAACGCGGTGTGCTCGGGGGGGAGCAATCGGGCCACATCATCTGCCTCGACGGCCACGTCACGGGAGACGGCCTCGCCGCGGCTCTCCTCCTCTGCCGGGCGCTCGAAGGACGTTCGCTCGCCGAGGCTGCGGCGGTGATGCCGCGCTTCGCTCAGGTGCAAGAGAACATCCCGGTTCCGGACCACCGCGAGGTTCCGCCGGCGGTCTTGGAAGAGGTGAATGACCTGAACGAGCAGCTCGTCGGGAAGGCGCGAATCCTGGTCAGACCCTCGGGAACCGAGCCCGTTCTTCGGGTCCTCGCAGAAGCATCGGACCACGATGAAGCTGCGGCTTTCTGTGGTAGGATCTCAGCTCTCGTTCGTCGAGAGCTCGGTTAACCGACCTTCAGAGAGGATCGGAAGCGGCCGGGCTTTTGGCGTTTCGAGGGGGCATTTCGAGTACGCGGCCATTCGTCGAAGGAGCTCCACGGTGTGCGGGATCATCGGATACGTTGGGCCTCGAGCGTGTAAACCGCTCCTCCTCCACGGCCTCGAGCGCCTCGAGTATCGAGGCTATGACTCGGCCGGGATCGTGCTGCGCGAAGACGACGAGTTGGACTACGTCCGCGCCGTTGGAAACCTGTCGCACCTGAAGGCAGCCGCATCGCTGAACGGTTCCCAGTCGACCACTGGGCTCGGCCATACCCGCTGGGCGACCCACGGTCGCGTATCGGAGGAGAACGCGCATCCGCTCACGGGCTGCAACGACGGAGAGCTCGCGCTGGTGTTGAACGGCATCGTCGAGAACTACCGCGAGCTCAAGGAATCGCTGGCCGCAGAGGGGCATGAGTTCAGCTCCGAGACCGACGCGGAAGTCGTCGCGCACCTGATCGAGCGCCACCATTCCGGCGACCTCGTTGAGGCTGTCGAGAAGGCCTACGCCGAGCTCGAGGGACACTTCGCCTTCGTCGCCCTCCACCACGGCCAACCCGACCTGCTCGTCGGCGCGCGCTTCCAGTGCCCGCTCGTCGTCGGTGTCGGAGAGGGCGAGATGTTTCTCGGCTCGAACGCGGCGGCGTTCCTACGCGAGACGCGCAGCGTGATGTTCCCCGACGACGGCGACATCGTCGCCATCACGTCGGAGGGCGCAAGGTTCACGCGGGCAGACGGCGAGCCGGTGCACCACGAGGCGCTCGTGCTCGACTGGGACGCGGAGAGCGCCGAGAAGGCCGGGTACGAGACGTTCATGCTCAAGGAGATCTACGAGCAGCCTGACGCCGTGCGGGAGACGATCGGAGACAGAGTCCGCCACGGCAGACTCGTGCTCGAGGGCCTCGGCATGGACGACGAGGATCTGCGGACGCTGCGCCGGATGGTCATCCTCGCCTGTGGGACGTCGTATCACGCGGGAGTCGTCGGGCGCTACGCGATCGAAGAGTGGGCGCGCGTCCCTGCCGAGCCCGACATCGCGTCGGAATGGCTCTACCGCAACCCGGTGATCGGGCCCGACACGCTGGTGATCGGCATCTCGCAGTCCGGCGAGACGCGCGACACAGTGCACGCGATGAAGCTGGCGCGCGAGAAGGGCGCGCACACCGTCGCGATCACCAACATGATGGGCTCGCAGATCACCCGCGAGGTCGACTCGACGCTGTACACGCGCTGCGGGCTCGAGGTCGCCGTCGCCTCGTCGAAGACCTTTACCGCGCAGGTGTCGCTTCTCTTCCTGATCGCGCTCAAGATGGCGCAGGCTCGCGAGACGCTGCCCGCGGACGAGATCGAGTTCATCGTGGACGAGGCCTACGAGTTGCCTGCGCGGATGCAGCAGTTCCTCGACGGCGATCATCCGATCGAGGAGATCGCGCAGCGGCACTTCGACAAGCCGTTCTTCCTCTACCTTGGGCGCCACATCGGCCTCCCGGTCTGCCTGGAAGGCGCGCTGAAGCTCAAGGAGATCTCCTACATCCCGACCGAGGCGTACTCGGCCGGTGAGATGAAGCACGGGCCGATCGCCCTGCTCGACGAGGAAACGCCGGTCGTGTGCATCGCAACCGACTCGCACGTGTACGACAAGGTCGTCTCCAACATCCAGGAGACCCGCGCCCGCGGCGCGCAGGTGATCGCGATCGCCACGGACGGGAACGAGGACATCCAGCACCATGCGGACGACGTGATCTACGTCCCGCGCACGCCGGCCTTCCTGCAAGCCGCGCTCGCGGTGATCCCGCTGCAGCTCCTCGCCTATCGCATCGCGCGCCTGCGCGGACTGAACGTCGATCAGCCGCGCAACCTGGCCAAGACGGTCACCGTCGAGTAGCTCGCGGCGTTAGTCGGGCGGGCGGCGCAGCTGTTTCGTCGCGCTGCGGCGGCGCTTCTGCTCGAGGCGCCGCTCGCGCGATGCCGCCGTCGGCCTCGTCGGTCGGCGTCGGCGCTCGACCCTCAGTGCGTCCCTGAGCGCCGCCACGAGCCGCTCGATCGCAAGCTCGCGATTTCGCGACTGGCTGCGCTCGTCCTGGGCAGTGGTTCGGAGGACGGGGCCTGCTTTCCGAACCACGCGCGCCTTCTGAGCCGGCGTGAGCGCCGACGAAGCCTCCACATCGAAGATCGCTTCCACCCGCGTCTCATTCTTCTGAGCGTGCTGGCCGCCGGGCCCGCTCGAGCGCGAGAAGCGCAGCTCGATCTCCGAAACGGGGAGCGCCACCGTCCTGGTCACCCGAATAGACTCGCCGTCCATGGCCGCCATTCTGCTGGACATCGACGGGGTTCTTCAGGTCTCCGGGGTTCCGATCAGA
>DATAET010000076.1:0-9568 GCA_036257855.1 Gaiellaceae bacterium
CCGCAGGCGGGACAGGCGCTCGTGAGCGCGCTCCCGCACTCGCCGCAGAACTTCCGTCCACCCTCGTTCTCGGAACCGCAGGAGGGACACGAAAGCGTGTCGGACACATGTCAACTCTAGTGTCATGCCAGCTGGTGCTCAATCGCGTCCCGATACGCTCACGTCGTGGCGAGCGAGACCATCGAGGCGCACGAGGAGCTGTCCTCCGAGCGGGCGTGGTGGCTCCGGGTCCCGGCGACTCTCCTGAGCCCGAGCTCGGTGTTCTTCGCGCTCCGTGAGGACGACCCCGACGACGTGGCGGCACGGGCCGAGCCGCTGCTCCTCGTCATCTTGCTGGCCGGCATCGCCTCCGTGCTCGCGACGCCCACGGCGTCCGACCTGCTCGACAGCCCGGATTACGACGGCACGCTGGTCGCGATCTGGGCCTTCATCGCGGGTGGCCTCTACGGCGTCGTCGGGTACTTCGTCGTCGGCTTCGCCCTCTACTTCGGCGTGCGTCTGCTCGGGAGCCTCGGCGACTTCCGGCGCGCCCGCCAGACGGTCGGCTTCGCGCTCGTCCCGCTCGCCCTCTCTCTGCTCGTCCTGCTACCGCTGCGGCTTGCCCTCTACGGCGGCGACACGTTCCGCGCGGGCGGCACGGACGAGGGGACGGGAGAGGCGGCGCTGCTCGCCGTCCAGCTCGCATTCGCCGCGTGGTCGCTCGGCCTCCTCGTCCTCGGCGTGCGCGCCACCCACGGCTGGTCGTGGCTCCGCGCGCTGGCCGCGACGGCAGCCGCGGCGGCCCTGCTAGCGGCGATCGTCGGCGTGTTCGCGCTCGTCTGACACCGCGGCCTCGAACAGCGCGAGCTCGCTCTCGGGCATGGCGTACGTGTGCTGCTCCTCCGGGAAGCGGTGCTCACGCACGTCCGCCGCGTACTCGCTGAGCGCGGTGCGGATCGTGTCGCCGATCTCCGCGTAGCGCTTCACGAAGCGCGCCGCGCGGCCTGCGTACAGGCCGAGCAGGTCGTGCCACACGAGCACTTGTCCGTCGCAATCGGCGCCGGCGCCGATGCCGATCGTGGGGATCGAGAGCGTGCGCGTCACGTGCGCCGCGACCGGCGCCGGCACCGCCTCGAGCACGAGGGAGAAACAGCCCGCGGCCTCGAGCGCTCGAGCGTCGGCTGCGAGCGCAAGGGCCTTCGAGGCCGTGCGCCCCTGTGCCTTGTAGCCGCCGAGGGCGGTCGCGGACTGCGGTGTGAGCCCGAGGTGGCCCATGACCGGAATGCCCGCGTCCACGATCGCGCGGACGCGTGTGAGCGTGGCACCTGCCCCCTCGAGCTTCACGGCGTCCGCCCCGGCGTCTTTCACGAACCGGATCGCGTTGCGGAGAGCATCCTCGTCCGACACCTGGAACGACCCGAACGGCATGTCCGCGATGACGAGCGGGCGTCGCGCCCCGCGCGTGACCGCGCGCGTGAGCACGAGCATCTCCTCCATCGTCGCGGGCACGGTCGAGTCGTGACCGAGGACGGTCATCGCCGCCGAATCCCCGACGAGGACGAGGTCCGCACCGGCCTCGTCCGCGAGGCGGCCACCGGGGGCGTCGTACGCCGTCACCATGACGATGGGCTGGCGCCGCTCCTTCATCTCCACGAGCTCGGTGATCGGGAGCTTGCCGGGCGCGGGAGTCGCGGGCGCGGGCTGTTGCGGGCGGATGCTCATGAGGTTTCTCCTTCGTCGAGGACGACGTTGTCGATGAGGCGGGTCGAGCCGACGCGGATCGCGCCGGCGAGAGTCGGAGGATCGAAGTCGGCGACCTCGATGTAGTCGACCTCGACGCCGTTCGATGAGGCGAGGAGGTCGAGGGCGGCGTTCCGGTCGCGCGTCGCGAGCGCGCGAGGCAGCACGAGCGCCCGGGCCCGCTCCTCCGGCGAGAGGAGGACGTTCCGGGACGAAAGCGCGAGTCCGTCGGGCTCGCGGACCGTCGGACGGACGCGCAGCTCGACCTCGAGGGCGAGGTCGCGGATCATGCGTCGAACCACCTCGACCTGCTGGGCGTCCTTCTGGCCGAAGTACGCGCGCTCCGGACGGACGACGACGAACAGCTTGAGCACGATCGTGGCGACGCCGCGGAAGTGCCCCGGCCGGAAGCGGCCCTCGAGCACCGCGCCGAGCTCCGTGACGTCGACCCAGGTCTGGAACCCCGGCGGGTACATCTCCTCGGCCGACGGTACGAAGACCACGTCGACTCCCGCCTCGCGGGCGTGCGCGAGGTCGCTGCCCTCGTCGCGCGGGTAGCGGGCGAGGTCGCCGGCCTCGGCGAACTGGGCGGGGTTCACGAACAGGCTCATGACGACCGTGTCGTTCTCGGCGCGCGCCGCCCGGAGCAGCGAGAGGTGCCCCTCGTGCAGCGCCCCCATCGTCGGGACGAGCCCGATCGTCCCGACGCGGTGAGGTGCGAGCTCCTCGCGAACCTCGGCGATCGATCTCGCGACGTTCATGCGGGAACCTCCTCCGGATCGCGGCCTGCGATACGCGCGGTCGCCTCCGCGAGGACGACGTAGAGCTCCTCGAGCTCGGGGCGCTCGGCCCGGATGACGGCGATGTGGCGTTCGACCGTCTCCCAGTCGCCGCGTGCGATGGGGCCGGTCAGCTCGAAGCCGCCGTCGACGACGCCGCGGATGAGCGGGTCGAGCGCCTCGGGCGGGGCGCCGGCCGCCTCGAGGAGGGAGCCGGCGGCGGCGCGGAGCGTCACGAGGTAGTTGGACGCCATCGCGGCGCCTGCGTGGTACGCGACCCGACCCTCCTCGGCGAGGTCGAACGGCCGCAGGCCGAGCGCCTCGGCGAGCCAGCGCGCCACGGCGCGCGCTTCGTCGCTCTCCGCCGTCACGGCTCCCCAGACGCCATCGAGCTGCTCGGCTCCGCGCAGCTGGGAGAACGACTGCAGCGGGTGAAGGCCGAAGCGGCGCTCGTGCGGCGCGAGGGTGCACAGCGGCGTTGCGCCGCTCACGTGGGCGACCCATGGTCCGACCGGGATGTCAGCCGCGACGTCGCCGATCGCCCGGTCGGGGACGCAGAGGAGGACGAGCGCGGGGGTGGTCCCGTCGAGCGGGATGCCGCGTTCCGCGAGCCGGGCGCTCACCGCCGAGCCGACGCGACCACGCGCGCCCACGATGCGAACACTCTCGATCATTTCTGTCGCTCCAGTTCCCGTTCGGGATACCGGGCAGGGAGAGTGTGCCTCGCGCGGCTACTTCTCGGCAAGCCGGGCCTCGAGGCGCGCCCGCACGGAGGGCCAGTCGTCGTCGACGACGCTGTACCAGGCGCTGTCTCGATTCTCGTCGCCGCGGACGAGCATGTGCTTGCGGTGGATCCCCTCGAACGTCGCGCCGAGAGTCTCGAGGGCGCCGCGGGAGCGCTCGTTGCGCGCGTCGGTCTTCAGCTCGACTCGGCGGCAGCCCCAGACCTCGAAGGCCTGGCGCAGCTGGAGCAGCTTCGCCTCGACGTTCGCCCCGGTGCCCCATGCCGACGGGTGGAGCCACGTCCAGCCGATCTCCACCGAGCCGTGCTCCGGGCGCAGAGCGAGGAAGCGGGTCGAGCCGACGATCTCGTCGCGACGGATCGTCACGAGTGGGATCTCGGTCCCCGCCGCGGCCGCGTCGAGTGCCTGCTGTACGAAGGTGTCCCACGTCTGGCGAGTCTGCGGCTGGACGATGCTCAGCCAGCGCCACGTGCGCGGGTCGCGCGATGCGAGCCAGAGGCCGTCGCCGTGGGCTGGGGTCAGGGGCTCGAGCCGGACGCTGCGCCCCACGAGCGTCGGTGCCGTCCACACGCCCATCGCGGTCGACAGTACACTCGGCTCGTGCCGATCTACGAGTATGCGTGCATGGAATGCGAATCGCACTTCGAAGAGCTCGTCCGCTCGAGCTCGCAGGCCGTGACGTGTCCCGAATGCGGCGCTGCGAACGTGCTCAAGCAACTCTCGAGCTTCGCGGTCCATGGCTCGACGTCGAAGCCGGCCTTCAGTGGGCCGACGGGCGGCGGCGGGGGCGGTTGCTGCGGCGGCTCGTGCGGCTGCGGCCACTGAGGCGCATCCGAGCGACACCGTAGACTTGCGCTCCTGATGGATGCCGTCGAGCGCGCAGCGGCGCTTCGCGAGTATGCCGAGCAGACAGCGACGTGCATGAGGTGCGCACTCGCACAGGGGCGAACGCAGGTCGTCTTCGGCTCCGGGAGCCCGAACGCCGATCTCATGTTCGTCGGAGAGGCGCCCGGGTTCCACGAGGACCAGCAGGGAGTCCCTTTCGTCGGTCAGGCGGGGAAGCTGCTCGACAAGCTGCTCGCGGGGATCGACTTGACGCGTGCCGACGTCTTCGTCGCGAACGTCCTCAAGTGCCGCCCTCCCGGGAACCGAGATCCGATGCCCGACGAGATCGCGGCCTGCGAGCCCCATCTCTTCAAGCAGATCGAGCTCATCGAGCCGAAGCTCGTCGCGACGCTGGGCAACTTCGCGACGAAGCTCCTCTCCGGGAAGCCGGCGGGGATCACGCGGGTGCACGGCGTCGAGCAGGAGGTGACGCTCGGCCCGAGGACAGTGCTCCTCTACCCGATCTACCACCCTGCCGCCGCGCTCTACACGCCGTCTATGCTGAAGGTGCTCGAGGAGGACTTCGCGCGGATCCCAGCGCTGCTCGAGCAAACGACCGAGGAACCGGTCGACGCCGAGCCCGAGGCGCCCGCGACCGAGCCCGACGCAGTTCAGCTCGGCCTCTTTTGACGACCCGTGAGCTCGCCAGTGCGTCGGCGGGCGAGACCGAGCGGATCGCCGCTGCCCTCGCCGCGCGGCTCGAGCGGGGCGATCTCGTCACGGTCGCGGGTGAGCTCGGCTCCGGCAAGACCACGTTCGTACGCGGGGCGTGTCGCTCGCTCGGCGTGACCGTTCCCGTCACGAGCCCGACCTTCACGATCGGACATCGCTACGTGGGGAGGGTCGATGTCTCGCACCTCGACCTCTACCGGTTCGCGGGGTTCTCGCCGGCGGAGTGGGGAGACCTGGAGCCGTACTTCGACGACGCGGTCGTGTTCGTCGAGTGGCCCGAGGCAGGCCTCGGCTCGCTTCCGCCTGCGCGGGTCGCGGTCTCCCTCGAGCATGCGGGCGCTGACCACAGGCTGCTCCGCCTCGCCTCGGACGAGAGCACGCTGCTAGAAGGCATCGAATAAGTGCTCGTACTGGCCTTCGACACAGCGACGGACGTCGCGACGAGCGCGCTCCTCGACGGTGAGCGTGTGCTCGGCGAGCGAACGGGGGCTCCGCGCGCCCTTCTCGTAGACGTCGACGCGCTCTTGTCGGACGCGGGTGTCGAGCCCGACGACATAGACGCTCTCGTCGTGGGGACCGGCCCCGGCAGCTTCACGAGCACCCGTATCGGGCTGGCCGTTGCTTGCGGGCTCGCGGTCGCGCTCGGCGTCCCCGGCGCGGGCGTGTCGACGCTCGACGCGCTGGCCGCAGCGCGCCCTGGAGCCTTTCCGGTGGTCGATGCCCGGCGGCGTGAGGTCTTCGTTCCGGGGCCGCGCGCCCTCTCGCCCGACGACCTCGATCTCGAGCCGGGCACCTTGTGCATCGGCTCGGGCGCCGTCCGCTACCGAGCGACGCTCGAGCGCATGGGCGCCCTCGTCCCACCGGACGAGGACGAGCTGCACGTGCCGCGCGCACGGCTGCACGCATCTCTTGCCGGAGCGTACGGGCCCGTGGAAGCGATCGAGCCGATCTACGTCCGCGTGCCGGACGCGGAGGCCGCGACCGCGTGAACGTCGAGCTGCGACGTCTCGAGCACGGCGACCTCGACGTCGTCGAGGCGATCGAGCGCGAGTCGTACCCCACGCCCTGGTCGCGCTCGATGTTCGACGCCGAGCTGCGGAAGCCGAGCTCGCTCGCGATCGGCGCGTTCACGGATGGCGACGAGCTCGTCGGCTATGCGTTCGTCTCCCGCTACGTGGACGCCTGGCACGTGATGAACGTCGCCGTGGCGAACGCGTACCGTCGCCGCGGTATCGCCTCCGCGCTTCTCGAGCGGATGTTCGAGGTGACGGGAACGGACCCGCGGCGGGGCTACACGCTCGAGGTGCGCGTTTCGAACCTCGGCGCGATCCGGCTGTACGAGCAGCTCGGCTTCGAGCCGCGCGGGATGCGTCGGGGGTACTACACGGACAACCGTGAGGACGCCCTCATCATGTGGCGCGAGCCGTCGACGTCCGAGCAGGCATCGTGATCCTGGGCATCGAGACGTCGTGCGACGAGACCGCGGCCGCAGTCGTGACGGATGGCGGACGGGTGCTCTCCTCGGTCGTCTCGTCGCAGGCGGAGCTCCACGCCCGCTTCGGCGGAGTCGTCCCTGAGGTGGCCTCGCGGCGACACCTGGAGCTCGTCGCTCCGGTGGTGCACACCGCGCTCGAGTCGGCCGGCCGGTCGCTGGACGACGTCGACCAGGTCGCGGTCACGCAGGGCCCCGGGCTCGTGGGTGCGCTCCTCGTCGGGCTGTCGGCGGCGAAGGCGATCGCGTGGGCGCGCCGGCTGCCGCTCGTCCCCGTCGACCACCTCGAAGGGCATCTCTCCTCCCTCTACCTCGAGCCGAGTCCGGTGGAACCTCCGTTCACCTGTCTGCTCGCGAGCGGGGGCCACACGCTGCTCCTTGCCGTGCGGGAGTGGGGTCGCTCCGAGCGCCTGGGAACGACGCTGGACGACGCCGCCGGAGAGGCGTTCGACAAGGGTGCGCGGCTTCTCGGGCTCGGCTATCCCGGCGGTGCGGCGATCGACCGGCTTGCGCGCGACGGCGATCCGCACGCGTTCCAGTTTCCCGTGGCGAAGGTCCCGGGGCTCGATCTCTCCTTCTCCGGTCTCAAGACCGCGTTGCTGTACACGGTCCGCGACCTCGGCCCCGATGAGGTCGAGCTCAGGAGGGCGGACCTGGCTGCCTCGTACCAGCGCGCAATCGTCCGAGCCCTCGTGCAACGCGTCCGCGCGGCAGCGGAGCAGACCGGGCTCGCACGCATCGCCGTGGTGGGTGGCGTCGCGGCGAACTCGGAACTGCGCGCCTCGTTGCCCGAGGCCGCGTTCGCTCCGCTCCCGCTCTGCACCGACAACGCGGCGATGATCGCGTCGTGCGCGCGCTTCGTCGAGGCGCTCCCGTACCCCCGCTACCTTGACCTCGATGCGTACGCGTCCCTCTCGTAGCCTGCGGGGTCTCTTGCTCGCGGCCGCCGTGGCAGGGCTCGTCCTCGGCGTGGGAGGGGGGCACGCGCAGGAGCAGCCGGCAACGTCGATCGACGAGGCGGGCTGGCAGGGAGTCCTCGGCGTGCGCACGCCGGTGTCGACCGCACAGCGTTACGTCGTCCTGCTCAAGCCCCCCTCGCTCGCCGCGCAGGTACGCGCCGCGGGCGGCACCGCGTCGGAGAAGGACATGCGTGGTTGGTCGGCGAGGGCGGTCGCCCAGCAGGAGCAGTTCCTCGCGCGCCTCGCCGCCGTCGGCGCACGGATCGCACCCGAGTACCGCTACACGCGCGTCGTCAACGGGTTCTCGGCGCGCCTCGATCCGACATCCCTTGCACTGCTCGAGGGCGATCGAGAGGTCCTCGGCGTCTATCCGGTGCGGATCGCATACCCGGCGCAGGCGAGCCAGTCGGGCGGCGTGCTCCCGACCGCAGTTGCAGATCTCGAGATCGCGGGACTGGACGGCTCGGGCGTGACGGTTGCGCTGCTCGACACGGGCGTCGATCCCTCTCACCCCTACCTGCGTGACCGCGTCCTCTCCGGGGTGGACGTGATCGATCCCGGAAGCGGCGGCATCGCGCAGCCGCATCCGACGATCCCGGGCCGGCCGGAGCGCCACGCGACGGAGCTCGCGGGGATCATCGCCGGGACGGAGGGGCCCGGCGGCCTCCACGGGATCGCGCCCGGAGCTTCGATTCTCCCGGTCCGCGTCGGCGGCTGGCAGCCGAACGCCGAGGGCGGCTACAGCGTCTACTCGCGCACCGACCAGATCCTCGCGGGCCTCGAGGCCGCGGTCGACCCGAACGGGGACGGCGACCCGCACGACGCCGCGCGGATCGCGCTCGTCGGCATGGTGGAGCCCTACGCCGCGTTCGTCGACGGCGCGTTGCCGCGGGCGATCGCGGGCGCTGCGGACCTCGACATGCTGACCATCGTCCCCGCCGGTAACGACGGGCGCGCAGGCCCCGGCTACGGGAGCATCGCCGGGCCGGGTGCCGCCGAGTCCGCGCTCACCGTGGGTGCCGCCGACGGGCGGCTCGCCTCGCCGACCGTGCGCGTCCTCGTGCGGGCGGGGCTGCGCGTGCTCTACGAGGACGACGTCCCACTTGGTGGTGCGCCTTCGGGCACCGTCACCGCCGACGCCGTCCTCGTCGACCGCAGGACGGCCGCACGAGGCATCGCGGCTCTCTTCGCGGACGGGGCGAGCACGGTCGCCGGGCGCACCGTTCTCCTGCCGCGCGCGGCGCTCTCCGACGACACGGTGGAGGAGGCGACGTCGGCGGGCGCGCTCTCGGTGGTCGTCGACGGGCCCCTCCCCGCCGGTGCCTTCAGCCTCGACGTCCCGTCGGGCGTACCGGTCGTGGGTCTCGCGGCGGGCGTGGTTGCGGAGATCAGGGCGATGCTCGCTGCCGGCGTTCCCGTCACCGTCTCGATCGGCGACGTGCACGTCGCGACGCACGAGAGCGGCGGCTCCGTCGCCGCCTTCTCGTCCCGTGGGCTCGCCTTCGACGGCAGCCTGAAACCGGACCTCGCAGCTCCCGGCGTCTCCGTGCCGACATCGGAGCCGGGCCGTGGAGACGAGGGCGAGGTGCGGTTTGGAACGATCAGCGGGACGAGCGCCGCCGCCGCGGTGACGGCGGGTGTGGCCGCCGTCCTCGCCCAGGGGCGGCCGGAGCTCGGAGCGCGCGGGCTCCGCGGTGTGCTCATCGGGTCCGCGCAGCGCGCCGATCTCGATCCCACCGCCTCGGGAGCAGGCCTCGTCGACCTTCGCTCCGCGGTGCAGCAGGAGATCTACGCCGACCCCTCGACCGTGTCGTTCGGCGCCGCGCGTCCGGGCTCGGGCCTCGAGCGGGTCGTGCGGATCACGAACGTGTCGACGCGGCGACTCACGGTCTCGATCGGAAACAACGCGATCGCACCGAAGGGCGTGCAGATCACCTTCGACCCGCAGCGTCTCCGCCTGAAGGCGGGCGCGAGCGGAGACGTCGTCGTTCGCGCCGACACGGGCGACCTCTCGTCCGAGGCAGGTGCGGCGACCGGAGAGCTCGTACTGCGAACGGGCGACTCGCCGGACGTGCACGTCCCCTGGGCCGTGGCGGTTCCCGCCGACGTCGATCTGGTGTCCCGGCTCGCGCTCGCGAGGACGGGCTCTCGCGTGTCCGACGCGACCCCGGCAGCACTCTCCTTCGTCGCGGGGTCGGTGACGGGCGCGACCGATCCGCAGGTGCGCGGGGTCGAGCTGCTCGAGATCGAGCTCTGGCGCGAAGGGACCCGCCTCGGGCTCCTCGCGACGCGCCGCGACGTGCTTCCCGGCCGCTACAC
>DATAET010000077.1:0-5793 GCA_036257855.1 Gaiellaceae bacterium
CTGGGCGAGATCTAGCTCTGAGCCGCGAGCTCGAGCTCGCGACGGAGCTCCACTGGAAGCCGGAAGGTGACGTCCTCCTCGACGATCCGGTAGGGCTCGATGCGAGTCACGCCGCGCTCACGGAACCAGTCGCAGACGCGCGTCACGAGCTTCTCCGGCGCGGAGGCCCCGGACGTGATCCCGACCGTTCTCGCGCCCGCGAGCCACGCCTCGTCGATCTCGGTCTCGTCGTCGATGAGATGCGCCTCCGTTCCGGTGGCGCGTGCCGTCTCCACGAGTCGGTTCGAGTTCGACGAGTTGCGTGAACCGATGACGAGGAGGAGGTCGATCTCGGGAAGCATCTCCTTCACCGCCCACTGCCGGTTGGAGGTCGCGTAGCAGATGTCCTCCTTCCGCGGCGCGCGGATCTCCGGGAACCGACGTCGGAGCGCGGTGATGATGTCCGCTGTCTCGTCCACCGAGAGCGTCGTCTGTGTGACGTAGGCGAGCTTCGAGTCGGATGGGAGGTCGAGTGCCTCCGCCTCCTCCACGGTCTGGACGAGCACGGTCGCTTCGGGCGCCTCGCCCATCGTGCCGACGACCTCCTCGTGGCCCCCGTGCCCGATGAGGACGACGGTGTACCCCTCGTCCGCGTACCGGCGTGCCTGAACGTGCACCTTCGTCACGAGCGGGCAGACGGCGTCGATGACGTTGTGCCGCAGCTTTGCAGAGCGCTCGAACACGACGGGAGCGACCCCGTGCGCCGAGTAGACGACGGTTGCGCCCTCCGGCACCTCCGTCTCCTCCTCGACGAAGATCGCGCCGCGGGCCTCGAGGTCGCGGACGACGTGGATGTTGTGGACGATCTGCTTGCGGACGTACACCGGCGCGCCGTAGTGCTCGAGCGCGAGCTCGACCGTCTCGACCGCACGCTCGACACCCGCGCAGTACCCGCGCGGCGAGGCGAGGAGAACCCGCTCGACCATGGCTACAGGGTAGGTCACCGTGCCGACTCGGCCACGAGGATCCCGGCGATCACGACCGCTCCGCCGATCAGCTGCGTCGGCCCGAAGCTCTCTCCGAGCCACGCCCAGGCGATGACCGTGGCGACCACCGGCTCGAGAGTCGCGACGATCGAGGCGCGTGTCGCGCTGATGTGACGCAGTGCGCCCGTGAGGAGCGAGAACGTGATGAAGGTGCCGACGACGATGATGAAGCTGACGAGGAGCCACACCGGCGCCGAGTGCTCGGCGAGGTTCCCTTGGAGCGAGACACTGTTGTCGAGGACGCCCCATGGGAACTTCCAAAGCGGCTGCACGATCGTCCACAGCAGAGCGGCGAACAGGAAGCCGTAGAACGAGAGCGACGCGGCGTCCCGATGACGGCGCTCTCGCTCGGCCATGAGGAGGTACGCGGTGAGTGCGAGCGCACCTCCGAAGGCGGCGGTGACGCCCACCGTGCTGAACGCGACGCCCGACCAGATCTCGACGACGAGAGCGAGCCCGGTGATGCAGAGCCCCACCGCCACCCAGATCCGCCGCCTGACGTGCTCGCGGTAGACGAAGCGTGCGAACAGCGCGACGAACAGCGGCGCCGTGAACTCGATGAGGAGCGCCACGCCGACCGGGAGGTTCTCGATCGCGACGAAGTAGAGCCACTGCACGAGCGCGATCCCGACGAGACCGAACGCGACGAGGAAGAGGAGCTCGCGACGGCCGACGCGGAGCCGCGACGGCGCGACCGCGAGCAGGAACGCAAGGAAGAGGAGCGCCGCGAACGTGTTGCGGATCTGCGCGAGCTCGAGCGACGAGAGCCCAGAGCCGAGGACGACCTTCGAGACGCTCCCGTTCACGGCGAAGAGCGTCGCCGCGGTCGCGACCATCACGTAGCCGAGCCGCGTCTTGTCGTCGGTGCGCCCTTCCGGGAGCAGCGTGGGGGCGTCGACCATGCGCCGGCAGGCTATCGGCCTACACTTTGGCCCCTCGGGGCGTAGCTCAGCCTGGTAGAGCGCTCGCTTTGGGAGCGAGAGGTCGGCGGTTCAAGTCCGCCCGCCCCGACTGGTGACCTCGAGGAGCGTCCTCGGACTCGCGCTTCTGACGGCATTGCTCGGCGCCGGCTCTGCCGATACCGCGACCTCGAAGTTCCGCGGGACGGTCGAGCTCATCAGCCCGGCTCAGGCCGAGCAGATGAACGGTGTCTCGTGGCGTAAGGGCTGCCCGGTCTCGCTCCGTGACCTTCGACTGCTCACGGTGCAGCACTGGGGGTTCGACGGGAAGGTGCGAACCGGAAGGCTCATCGTGCACGAGGAGGTGTCCCGACAGCTCGTCGACGTGTTTCGAGAGCTCTATGCAGCGCACTTCCCGATCCGGCGGATGGTCCCGGTCGACGCCTATGGCGGTAGCGACTTCCGTTCGATCGAGGCGGACAACACGTCCGCCTTCAACTGTCGCTACGTCGACGGCACGACGCGTTGGTCCGAGCACGCGTACGGACGTGCGATCGACGTTAATCCGATCGAGAACCCCTACGTCTCGGGCGGACGCACCTCGCATGCGGCGAGCCGGCCCTACCTCGACCGGGCGCGCCACCGGCCGGGGATGGCCTACGAGGGTGGCGCGCTCGTTCGTGTGTTCGACGCGATCGGGTGGGGCTGGGGCGGCCGCTGGACGTCCGCTCAGGACTACCAGCACTTCTCGGCCAGCGGCCGCTAGCTCACACGCGAGACGTCTCGTGCTCGGGGCTGGGGACCGGGCGGCGGAGGCAGAGGTATGACCAGATCGCACCCCCGAGCACCCCGCCCGCCAGCGGGCCCACGAGGTAGATCCAGACGTCGCTCCAGTCCTGGTTGTAGATCACCGGATCGAGGGAGCGAGCCGGGTTGAAGGAGCCGCCCGACGCGGGGCCGACGACCGCTGCCGCGGTGAAGATGAAGAGGCCGATGAGGAACGGCGCCATGACCCCGTTCCACGCAGCGCGCTCGTCGGTCGCGACCGTGAGGATCACCATGACGAACAGCGCCGTCGTGATGATCTCGAGCACGAGCGCCGCCCAGTTGTCGATCCCGCTGCCGGGCTGAGTGTCGAGCGCATCGGTGACCTCGCTCGAGTAGACGATCGCCATGACGAGGACCGCGCCGAACCCGCCGACCAGCTGCGCGATCCAGTACGGGACCACGTCCCGGCTCGAGAAGCGGCCCGCGATCGCGAGGCCGGCGCTCACCGCCGGGTTGAAATGGCCGCCGGAGAGGTGCCCGAAGGCCGTGATCGCGAGCGCCAGGCCGAACCCGAAGCCCGCGGCGATGCCGAGCGGCGTGACCGCGTCCACACCGATGTCGACCGCGACTGCGATCCCGCTGAAGCCGAGGAAGAAGAAGAGAAACGTCCCGAGCGCCTCTGCGCCGAGGCGTACGCCGAGCGGCTGATCCATCGTCCGACCTCCGAGTCCGGGTTCAGGGCGCGGTTCGGCGGACGGGCGCGGGTTCCTGCGAAGAGAGCGGGCGACCGGGCTCGTCGGAAAATGGTCACCCGCACGCGCACTGGCCCTCCGCGAACCCGTCAGGCGACCTCCTCGATGATCTGGACGAGCCCGGCCGGTGAGTCTCGCTTTCCTACGGCTGCTCGCTCCCATGCTGCGTCGCCAGCTCCGATGTCGTATGGTTGCGGATGGGAGGGGACGTGTTTGATCGACCGCGAAGCTCCCTGCGTGGCACTCGGCGCAGCTTGACGGGCCGCGCGTTCGCATGCACGACTTCCCAGTGCCTCCTGCGGCTCCGCACCCAGCCGTCTGCTCTGCACAGCCACCATCGGAAAGGGGGCCAAACATGAGGAGATTCCTCATCGCCTTGCCCGCAGCTCTACTTGTGGCGGTGGCGATCGTCGCGCTCGCTGGCGCGGCTCCCGGGAGCGACGTACTCGTTTCCGTCGGTAGTCCGCCGTCGCCGTTCGCTCAGAACAAGCAGAACGAGCCCTCGATAGCGATCGACGCCAATCACCCGTCGGTGCTCGCCGCCGGCTCCAATGACGAGATCGATCTCGAGGCCTGCGCCGCGGGGGATCCGACATCCTGTCCGTTCACCGACGGCGTCGGCCTATCCGGGATCTACTTTTCGTTCAACAACGGGGCTACCTGGGTGCAGCCGACCTACGCGGGCTGGAGCGCACGACACTGCCTCGGGCCCGCGGCCTGCGTCCCACACGTGGGGCCGATCGGAACGCTGCCGAAGTACTACGAGAACGGCCTCGTCTCCGATGGCGACCCCTCGCTCACGTTCGGTCCACGGCCCGGTCCGAGCGGCTTTTCGTGGGCGAACGGGTCCCGCCTCTACTACGCCAACCTGACGGCGCACTTCCCGACCTCGACCCCCGGCGAGACCTTCAAGGGGTTCGAGGCCATCGCCGTCTCGCGTACCGACAACGTCCAAGCGGCTGCCGCGGGAGACGCGGGCGCGTGGAGGGACCCGGTCATCGTCTCCAAGCAGAATTCGGCCCTGTTTGCGGACCACGAGCAGATCTGGGCCGACAATGCAGCGTCGAGTGACTTCTTCGGCAATGTGTACGTCTGCTACGCGGCGTTCCGGAGCCAGGAGAAGGGAAACGCGCTGCCGAACCCGATCACGGTCGCCCGCTCGAGCGACGGTGGCGACACCTGGAAGACGACACAGGTCACGGACGCCTCGAACAACCCGACACACGGACAGCAGGACTGCTGGGTGCGGACCGACAGTGACGGCGTTGTCTACGTGTTCTGGGAGGCGGTGAAGGCGAACACAGGCCCGGCGATCTACATGGTCCGCTCGTTCAACGGGGGACAGACCTTCGACACGCAGCGGGTTGTCTCGCCCTTCACGCGGACCGGAATCACCGACCCCGTCAGCGGGGACGGCACATTCGACGGTCTGGCTGGTGCTCGGGACGGGACGTTCCCGACCGCCGACATCGCAAACGGAGCCCCGACCGGAGCCGACGCCACGGACGAGATTGTGGTCGCGTGGCAGGAGGGACCGACACCCTCCACTGCGAATCCCGGGCCCAACGAGACCCTCAAGGTCGCGTATTCGACGAACGGCGGGGACACCTGGTCGTTCATCGCGAACGCAGCGGTCCCGAGTGATCGGCCGAACTTCCCCGCAATCGCCATCTCGCCGAACGGCGAGGACGTATACGTCACCTACAACGGGTTCCTCACTCCCTGGCAGACCACCACCGCTAATCCCCGCCCGATGAGAAGCGTCGTCAGGCACGCGGACATCGGTGCAAGCGGCACACCCGGCGCGTGGGGGTCACTGTTCGAGGGACCCTTTGGAGATGCTCGGGGATCGAGCGCGAACAGCCTCACCGGCGAGTTCCTGGGTGATTACAACTACGCGGCGGCTTCAAGGAGCTTCGGCGCTGCGATCTACGTCGACGTCCGGAACGCAGCTGACTGCCCGGCCGTCGACGCGTACCGGCAATCGTTGAGTACACCGACACCGATTGCGAAGCCCGCGCCGAACGCGGACTGTCCCGCAACGTTCGGCAACAGTGACATCTTCGGCGGCACGTTCGCCGATCCGACACCGTAGCGAGACGCATGGGGGGTGGGCATTGCCCACCCCCCATGGCCTGGCCGCAGAACGGCTGCTGATCTCACCGGGTTGCTGGGTGAGGAGGCCTGCGGATCTGGGGCCGGGCCAGTCCGGTTCGAGTGTCATCAGCAACCAGGCGGCCGAGTGCTCGTCGTCTGGCCCGCGCTTCTCGACCGGACGAAGCCCGCTTTCTTCCACGCGCGGATAGCACGCTCGTTCCAGACATAGGGGTCGACGGTGACTCGCATCCG
>DATAET010000078.1:0-2769 GCA_036257855.1 Gaiellaceae bacterium
ACTTTCTGGCGTCGCGCCGCGGGAGTGCAGATCTCGCGCTTTTCCACGAATTCGCTGCCTCACCGTCGGGTGGCGGCCACCAGTTCCTGCGCGCGCTCGTCGGCGAGCTCGAGCGGCGCGGCCTCCGCGTCGAGTCGAACCGTCTCTCCGCGGGGACGCCCGCGTGCCTCTTCAACTCCTTCAACTTCGACGCCGACCGGCTCCGCCGCTTCGCCCGACCCGGTTGTCGCATGGTGCACCGTGTCGACGGCCCCATCGGGGTCTACCGCGGCTTCGACGACGGCACGGATCGCACCATCGCCGCCGTGAACGCCGAGCTCGCAGACGCGACGATCCTGCAGTCGCGCTACAGCCTCGAAAAGCAGCGCGAGCTCGGATTCGAGCTCCGAGCGCCGCACGTCGTGCCCAACACCGTCGACCCGGCGATCTTCCATCCGCCGCTCGAGCGATCACCGCTCGACGGGAGGAAGGCGCGGCTCGTCGCGACGAGCTGGTCGGACAACGAGCGCAAGGGTGCGGACACGCTCGCGTGGCTCGACCGGAACCTCGACTTCGACCGCTACGAGCTGACGTTCGTGGGCCGTGCGCCCGTGCGTTTCGAGCGCATCCGGGTCGTCGGACCGGTTCCCTCCGGGGAGGTCGCGAGGCTTCTCCGCGAGCAGGACCTCTACCTCGCGCCGAGCCGTGACGATCCCTGCTCGAACGCGCTCCTCGAGGCGCTCGCCTGCGGGTTGCCTGCGGTGTACCGCGACAGCGGCGGCCATCCGGAGCTCGTGGGCGACGGCGGATTGCCGTTCCACGAGGACCCAGACGTGCCCGATGTCCTCGCGCGGCTGCTCGGGGACCTCGAGGAGCGACGCCGGGCGATCCGCGTGCCTGCGCTCGCGGACGTCGCCGACGCTTACCTCGTGCTCCTCGGCCTCCGGCCGGAGCCGCGCGCCTAGAATCGCGCGGCCGTGGAGAACTACCTTGGCCGAGGGGTGCGGGCTGCGCGGTTCCGGCTGAACCGCCGACTCGACCGGGCGGCGGTCTCCCGCGCACACGACGTGTTCTACGAGTCAGACGCCTGGACGAAGGCGACCTGGCTCGGTACCCAGGCCCTGAAGAACCCGCTCGACCTGTGGGTCTACCAGGAGATCATGGTCGAGACCCGGCCCGCGCTCGTCGTCGAGACCGGGACGTACCGCGGCGGGAGCGCGCTCTTCCTCGCTTGCGTGTGCGACCTCGTCGGCACGGGCGAGGTGGTCTCGATCGACATCGAGCCGGCGCGTGACGACTACCCGGTCCACCCGCGGATCACGTACCTGGCAGGGCGGTCGTCGACGGATCCCGGCGTCGTCGCCGAGGTCCGGGAGCGGGCGGCGGGGAGGCCGATCCTCGTCGTCCTCGACTCGGACCACTCCCAGGCGCACGTCGAGGCCGAGCTCGATGCGTACGGGCCGCTCGTCCCGGTGGGCTGCTACCTGATCGCGGAGGACTCGAACATCGGACAGATCCGCGAGGACCTGATGCCGGGGCCGCTCGAGGCGGTGCAGGCCTTCCTCTCCCGCACGGACGAGTTCGAGATCGACCGCGAGCGGGAGAAGTTCCTCGTCACGTTCAACCCGAGCGGCTACCTGCGTCGGGTCGCCGGCCCGTCCGGCTGAACGCGTGGCCGCGCCGCGGCGTCGACGCGGCGCTGCCCGCGATCCGGGCGTCGCGGAGCGAAACGGAGACCTCCGTCGCTGCTCACGCGCAGTCGCGCGTCCTGACGTCCGCGTCCGAGCTCGCACCGACGATCCGAACAGGTCCTCCCGTTCGCCACAGGACGAGGTTCGCCGCGGTTCCAACGCCGAGCTGGCGGCCGACGAGCTCGATGCCCGGCTGCGTGACGACGAACTCGGCGTTCAGAGGCTCGCCCGGACCGTAGACGAGCTGCCCGTTCGACTGCACGTCGACGCGACGGATCGGGAGGCCGTCGGGGATCGAGTCGTCGATGTAGTCCGCGCGCTCGACGGTGCGGTTGAAGAACTCCGTGAGATAGAGCGCGTGCCAGGTGAGCGCCGACGCAGGGCAGGCGTCGCTCACGAGGTAGACCTTCGTCACGCGCGCGCCTGACGGAAGCCGGCTATCCACCCAGTCGCGCTCGAGCCCGCCTGCGAACACGGCGTTCTCCTCCGCGTCCGCGATGCGCTGCCAGGCCAGGGTCCCGGTCGTCGCGAACCCGACGAGCAGGACGGCCGGCAGGACCCACCAGAGCCGCCGGGGGAGCAGCGCGACGAGGACGAGGAGGACGAGCACGAGGACGACCATGAGCTTCCGCGCGGTGACGACCTCGCCGGCGAGATGCTCCTGGAGCCTCGCCCAGAGCGCGCTCGGGACGACGTCGACGCCGACGTCGCTCGCGATGTAGCGGAACGGCAGCGCGACGAGCAGCCCGAGGGCGAGGCCGATTCCGACGGCGGTCGCGACACGGGGGCGCGGGAGCCCGTCCGCGAGCCACACGCCGAGCACGACGAGCCAGAGCGGCGCGAGGTAGAAGACGTTGCGGTCGTGGAGCCGGTCGAAGCCGAACTCGGTGCTCGCGAACGCCGCGGTCACGAAGAGCATCCCCCCGTTCACCGCGAGGAACGTGGCGCCGAACGACGCGGCCACGCGCGAGCCCGCCCTCGCCTGCGACCAGAGACGCACGAGGACGATGGGGGCGACGGCAATGGGGACGACCGCGAGGTAGAGCTCGAGGTCGGCGAGGTGGTACGCGCTCCACTTCACGATGTCGAGCGGGTCGTA
>DATAET010000079.1:0-1735 GCA_036257855.1 Gaiellaceae bacterium
GAGGTGGATCCGGACCTGCTCGGGGTCGAGGCCGAGGCACGGCGCCACCTGGTCGCGGTCGACGTGGAGCCACTGCGTCGCGACGTGGATGTCAACACCGCCCTCGCCGTCCGGGATCGCGATCCCCGACTCCGGCCCGAGAAACGCCTGGTCCTGCTGGCCGACCTCGTAGACGCCCTTCACGGTCACGTCGGCCTCTGCCTCGGGATCGCCGCGCCGCACGACCATCGAGCGGACGACGTTCGGGCGCCGGTCGTCGCGGTAGCCATGCCCCATGGTCGGACGGTCCGGGTGGAGTGGTTCCGCCTCCGTCGCGCGCTCCGGGTCGCTGACGGGCGGGAGCAACTCGTACTCGACGCGGACGGTCGCGGCAGCGCGCCTCGCCTGCTCGGGCTCCTCCGCGGCGACGATCGCCACGGGCTCCCCGAAGTAGCGGACGCGATCGCTGGCGAGGACCGGCTGATCGGCGAACTCGAGGCCGTACGTCTTCTGCCCGGGGACGTCGTCGTGAACGAGGACCGCGTGGACGCCGGGCATGACGAGGGCCTCGGCGACGTCGACGGCGGCGATGCGCGCGTGCGCGTGGGGACTCCGAACGGTCTGGCCGTAGAGCATCCCTGCCGCGTGGAGGTCGCTCGAGTACGCGAACGCCCCTGTGACCTTGGGCACGGCATCAGCCCGCCGCGTGGCCGGGACGGCCCGTCCGCGCGCCAGCGTCCCGGACGGCGTGCTCATTGCCCCGCCGCCAGCCGCACGGCGTCGAGGATCTTCTGGTACCCCGTGCACCGGCAGAGGTTCCCGGAGAGCGCCTCGCGGATCTCGTCGTCGGTCGGCTCCGGGACGCGCCGCAGGAGCTCCGCCGCCGCGACGACGAGCCCCGGCGTGCAGAAGCCGCACTGCACGGCACCCGCGTCCGCGAACGCCTCCTGGACGGGATGGAGGTCCCCGTCGGCCGCGAGCCCCTCGACAGTGACCAGCTCGTGACCGTCGGCCTGGGCCGCGAGCACCAGGCACGAGCACACGAGCTCTCCGTCGAGGACGACCGAGCAGGAGCCGCACTCGCCCTGCTCGCAGGCGTTCTTCGAGCCGGGCAGCTCGAGCCGGTCACGGAGCGTCGTGAGCAGGCTCTCGCCGGCCCAGACGTCGGCCTCGCGCAACTCGCCGTTGACGGTGACCTCGATCCTCACGGGAGGCACCTCTCGAGCGCACGCTCCGTGAGAACCCGGAGGGCGTGTCGGCGGTAGGTAGCGGTTCCGCGCACGTCGTCGATGGGGCTCGCGGCCTCGGCGACTCGCTCCGGGAAGTCGCCCGCGTCCTCGAGCGAGGCGGTGACCAGGCGGGCGACGGGGGCCGCGGAGCCGAAGGCCGCTCGGAGCTCGCCGTGCTCGCGGTCGGCGACGACCGCGAGGGAGCAGACGGCGATGACCATCGCGTTGCGCGGCCCGACCTTCATGAACGTCTGCAGCTGGCCGCTCGGCCGGACGTGCACCGCGACGATGAGCTCGTCGTCGGCGAGGGCGTTCTGCTTCACGCCGACGAGGAACTCCTCCAGGGCGAGGCGCCGCCGCCCGCGCACGCTTGCGACCTCGACCTTCGCGCCCTCGACGAGGAGCGGTGGGAGAGCGTCTCCTGCAGGCGAGGCGGTTCCCAGGTTCCCGCCCACGGTTCCCCGATTCCTGATCTGCGGCGAGCCGACGGTCCGCGAGGCCTCGGCAAGCGCGGGCAGCTCGGCCGC
>DATAET010000080.1:0-3167 GCA_036257855.1 Gaiellaceae bacterium
ACCGCGACGGGCCGAAGCCGGTGGATCGCTCGGTCGAGGAAGATGACGAAGAGGAGGAGCCCGGAGCCGAGGAACGCTCCGGCCAGCGTGACACCGAGGTTCGGGACCGCGTCGCGCTCGACGTGCCGCATGAGCGTGTACGAGAACGTGAACGTCCCGATCAGAACGGCGAGCACGGCCTTGAACGCCCAGTCGCGGTAGAAGATCCGCATGTACCGGGCCGAGAACGTCCCCGTCGCCATCTGGACGATGAGGACGCTCACGGTCACGACGAAGCCGACGAGGCCGACGCTCGCAGCCACCACCGCTGCGAGCACCGACTCGGCCGTCGTAACCGAGTACTGCCACCGCGTGCTGAGATCCACAATCGCCCCGAGATCGGACGAGGCGATGCCGAGCACCCACCCGAGCACCCCGCCGGCGAGCGGGAGCACCCAGAGGCTCTCCCGCAGGTAGCGGCGCAACCGGAAGACGAAGCTCCAGGTCATCGCCGCGTCATGCGCGGCCGGGCGTCGGATCCGGGTCTGCTCCGCCCCCGGGGACGACCTGCTCGCTTCCGCGGCCCGTCGCGTCCTGCGCGTGGTAGGAGGCGAGGAGCTGCTTCTCCTCCTCGTGCTTCGGGAACATGAAGTAGACGAGCACCGCGCCGAGGAGGATGGCCACGACCCCGGCCGCGTACGCCCAGTCGTCGCCGTCGAGGAACGCCTGCTTCGCTCCCGCGATGATCGCGTTCGCGTACTGCGGGTGCTGCTGCGCGACCGCCTCCGCGCTCGCGAAGGACTTCGTCAGCGCTGCCTGCGTACTGGACGTGACGTCCTTGTCGGACGCTGCGATCTGCGCCGAGACAGCCGCCGCGTACCCAGCTGTGAGGAGGGCGCCGAAGATCGACTGCATGATCGCGCCTCCGAGATCGCGCTGGAGGTCGGCGGTGCCGGAGGCCATTCCCGCGCGCGTCACCGGCACGGACCCCGTGAGCGAGTGCGACGCGGGCGTCCCCGCGAGTCCGACGCCGGCGCCGATGAAGACGTACGCGACCGCGATCTGCCAGTAGGACGACCCCTCGTTCCAGAGGAGCAGCATCCACGCGAACGCGAGGAACAGGAACACGTAGCCGCAGAGCAGCGTGAAGCGGGCCCCGCGTGCCTCGACGAGCTTGGCAGAACGTGGCGCGACGACGACCATGACCAACGCCGCCGGAAGGATGGCCGCCCCGGCCTCGAGCGTCGAATACCCGTTCACGTTCTGGAGGTACTGCTGGCTCACGAACATGGCGGCCATCAGCGAGCCGAACACGATGATCCCTGCGCACGCGGCGACCCAGAAGACGCGCCGCCCGGCGACGTTCAGGTCGTAGAGCGGATTCTCGGCTCGCCGCTGGCGAAGGAAGAAGCCGAGGAGCGCGGCGGCTGCGATCGCCGCGAGCCCGACGACGAGCGTGCCCTCGTTCGGAACGGGAGCGAAGTTGATGGCGAGGATGAGCGCACCCACCAGAACGACCGAGAGGATCCCGCCCAGGTTGTCGACGGCGTCGCTCGTCTCGTTCACGTGGCTCGGCACGAACAGGAACGCCATGACGAGGGCGACGCCGGCGAGTGGAAGTGTGATCAGGAAGACGGAGCCCCACCAGAAGTACTGCAGGAGCGCCCCTGACACGAGCGGGCCGAGGGCGGCGATCGCGCCTCCGAGCGCCGACCACAACGCGATCGACTTCGTGCGTGAGGGGCCGGACCACAGCGCCGTGATGAGCGCCAGCGTCGTCGGATACGCCATCCCGGCCGCGAGGCCGCCGCCGACGCGGGCGACGAACAGCACCTCGTCCGACGGCGCATAGGCCGCGAGGAGCGACATCGGGACCGCGAGCGCGGTGCCGAGGACGAGCATCATCTTCCGCCCGTACCGGTCGCCGAGCGCTCCGAGGTACAGCACCGAGCCGGCGAGCCCGAGCGAGTAGCCGACGGCGATGAGGTTGAGCGTGACCTGCGACGAGTCGAACGCCTCCCCGATCGAGGGCAAGGCGACGTTCGCCACCGACAGGTTCAGGTTCGCGACGGCAGCGACGAGGATGAGCGAGACGAGGACCAGCCCAGCTCGCTCCGGGCGGGACCCGGGCTCGGACGGCCCGCTCACTGACGGCACTCCACGCGCCGGCTGATCCTACGGCGTGCGCAGAGGCGGCGAGACGAATAGGCTGCAAGCTGCCACAGCCGCTCGGGAAGACGAAATGGAGGAAGCGATGGAAGAGATCGGCCCAGTCGAGTACATGATCGTGTCGTTTCCAGGCAACCGGTTCACGGGCGAGATCGCGCCTGCCCTAGGGAAGCTCGTCGAGTCGAACACGATCCGGATCATCGATCTGGCGTTCGTGAGCAAGGATGCGGATGGCTCCGTCGGAGCATTCGAGCTCAGCGACATCGACGAGGAGGTTCGGCGCGGCCTCGATGCGCTCGGCCTCGAAGCGACCGGCCTTCTCGGCGAGGAGGACCTGATGGACGCTGCCGCAGACCTCGAGCCGGGCTCGTCGGCAGCGATGCTCCTCTGGGAGGACATCTGGGCGGCCGAGCTCGCGTCCGCCATGCGAGGCGCAGGCGGCGAGCTCGTCGCTATCGGTCGCATCCCACACGATGTCGTCATGGAGGCGCGCGAGGCCCTGCTGTCCGCCGCCGCAAACACCACTCAGGAGGGTTGACATGTTCCGTCGCAGAGGAGGTCTCGTTCGCGCGGCCGCGACAACGGCGGTCGTCGCGGGGACGGCGGGGGCGGTCCGACATCGCCAGGATCAGAAGTACGCCGCGCAGGACCAGGAGGCATACGACCAGCAGATGGCGGCGCAGCAGGCAGCAGCCGCCCCGGCCGCTCCCGCGCAGCCGGACTACACCGCCGAGCTCGAACAGCTTGCGCAGCTGAAGGCGCAGGGGATCCTCACCGACGAGGAGTTCGAAGCGAAGAAGAAGCAGATCCTCGGGATCTGATCCGCGCCCAACGACCCACGAAAGGGAGGTTCAGTGCTCGCCGCCGACTACCCGTTTCTCGACGTCCTCTGGACGATGTTCATCTTCTTCCTGTTCATCATCTGGATCTGGATCCTCATCACGGTCTTCGTGGACATCTTCCGCCGGAAGGACATCGGTGGCGGCTCGAAGGCCCTGTGGGTCATCTTCGTGATCATC
>DATAET010000081.1:0-12652 GCA_036257855.1 Gaiellaceae bacterium
CGTACGCGACGCCGAACTCCTCGGCGAGGATACCGACGGCGACGTCGTTGACGTTCGAGCCGCGTCGGGCGGTCTCCCGCACGAGCGCCCCCTTCAATGGAGCGGGCATCCTGACCAGGATGCCCGCTCTTTGCGATTTGCCATCAGCCAAAGTGCTAGCACTTTAGCGCATGGTCGCATGACGTGCTGGGCCCTTGTCGCTGGCGCGCCTTCGACGCCTGCTTCCGAGGTCGCGCCGGGTCGCTTCCGGGGAGTTGGGCGATCGTTCGCTTTGCTCTTCGCAGCCGTCTGAGCCTTCTGGATGTTGCGCTTGGCAGCGCGAACCTGCTTCGTCGTCGCCATGAGCGCTCACCTCCTTCGGACTGCTCGACGGAGAGTTGCCCGCTCCGCCGATCGCAACACCTCAGGTCTGTTCGGCGAGGTCGCGCAGCTGCCGCCGGACGAACAGCATCCGCTGGACGACGGTGAGCCACGCCGTCGCGGCGAGGAGGTAGATGGGCCACTGGAGGAGACCCCAGGGGGCCAGACCGAGCCCGACGGAGATGAGGACGACCCGCTCGACGCGCGAGCCGAACCCGACGTCGCCTCGGAGGCCGAGTGCTTCGGCCTTTGCGCGTGTGTACGAGACGAGGAACGAACCGATCACGGCGGCGAACGTGGCGACGAGCGCGACCTCGTTTCCCTCGCGCATGAACACGAGCCCGATCGCCGTCAGCATGGCGGCCTCGCCGAGCCGGTCGAACGTCGAGTCGAGGAACGCGCCGAAGACCGTCCCCTTGCTCGCCGCCCGGGCCAGCGCGCCGTCGAGGATGTCGGCGATTGACCCGACCACGAAGAGGAAGCCGCCGAGCCAGAAGAAGAGCTTCTCGTTGCGTTCCTCGAATCCGACGAGCACGGCACCCGCAAGGCAGAGCGAGACACCAGCGAGCGTGAGCATGTCGGGGGTCAGCTTCGTCTTCGCGACCCCGCGCATCGAGCGCTGCAGGATCTCGCGCGCGGCTTGCGTGTACTCCTGCTTGACGCGATCGAGCTGGCTGACGCGCGCGCCCGGCCGGTCGCTCGACCCGGCCCGATCCTCGTCGGTCATGCGCGCCGGAGGCGCAGAGCGTGTGTGTAACGCAACACGAGTCCGGTGGCGAGAGCGAGCACGAAGCCGGCGACGACGTCGAGCCAGTAGTGGTTGCCGGTCGAGATCACGGCGAACCCGACCCAGACGGGCCACACGAGCCACAACGCTTTCGCGATCCGCGAGCGGACGACTCCGAACATGACGATGCCCACGATCAGCGCATCCATGGAGTGGAGGCTGGGCATCGCTGCATACGGGTTGGCCGCGAACGCGATCAGGCCGCTGTCGTGGTTGATCGACGAGTACTGGGACAGGGTGTCGACGAACCCCCATTCCGGGAACATCCGCGGCGGCGCCGTCGGCATGAGGATGTAGCCGACGAGGCCCACGAGGTTGGCGACGATGAGCCAGTTCCGGAAGCCCGCGAACCGCTCTTGGTGGCGGAAGTAGACCCACAGCAGCGTGCCACCCACGACGGCGAACTGCGACAACCAGTACGTATACGAGGTGAGGGTGACGAGGATGGTCGAGGTGTCGACGACCTGTTGCACCGCCGGCTCGAACAGCGTCCCGAGCTGGCTCTCCGTGTGAAGGACCCATTCGCCGTTCTGGAATGCGTGGGCGATGCTGCGGTCGGCCGCGCCGCGCACGACCTGGTACGCGACGTAGAAGCCCATCCAGATGACGAACTGGAAGGCGAGATGCGCCCACCCGCGTGGGAGGCGCCGGGATGTGTGCGCGACGACACTCGACACGGACGCTCGATTCTAACGAGGCTGCCTGCCATCGGCATTCCCTTGTGCGGCGGCGGCGAAACGGCCAACGCGATCAGCGCACCTGATCGATCTGCCGTGACCCTGACTTGAGCTGATCGCGGGGCACAGGGCACGATCACGTCGTGGCTGTGCGTCCGGACGTGCGGGTATGGCTTGCGCTCGTGACGGTCTACCTCGTGTGGGGCTCGACCTTCGTGGCACTGGCCATCGCCGTGCGCGACCTCCCGCCGTTCCTCGCGATGGCGCTCCGCCATCTCGTCGCCGGCGGGGTGCTGCTCGCAGTCGCGCTGCCGCGCGGTGATCGCCGAGGTGATGCGATCGGTCGTCCGCAGATCGTCGCCGCATTCGTTTTCGGAGGCTTGCTCTTCGTCACGGGCCACGGCGCGCTGGCCTGGGCGCAGCAGACCGTCCCGGCCGGGGTGGCGGCCCTCCTCGTCGGGACGATTCCGATCTGGATGTCGTTGTTCGACCGGGTCGCTTTCGGACGGCGGCTCGCGCGGTCGGCCTACGCTGGGATCGCTCTCGGCTTCGTGGGGCTCGTGTTCCTCTTCGATCCGTTCGGCCAGGGCTCGGTCGACCGACTCGGCGCGCTCGTCATCGTGCTGAGCGCCATGTGCTGGGCTGCCGGGTCCCTGTACTCGCGGGGTGCGCCGCTGCCGAAGCGGCCGCTCGTCTCCGCAGGGCTCGCGTCGCTCTGCGGCGGAATCCTGCTCAGCGGCTACTCGGTCGTCTCGGGGGAGATAGGCGAGGCCGTCTGGACGACCGACTCGGTTAACGCCCTCGCGTACCTGATCGTCGTCGGGAGCTTCATCGGATTCACCTCGTACGTCTGGCTTCTCCGGTCGGCGCCCATCTCACTCGTCTCCACGTACGCGTACGTGAACCCGATCGTCGCGGTCGTGCTCGGATGGCTGATCCTCGGCGAGAACGTCACCGTCGAGATGGTCGTCGCGGGTGCCGCCGTGCTCGTCTCCGTCGCCGTCATCGTTCGGGCCGGTACCGCCGACCGCGCGCCGGGCCGCGGCCTCTTCACGAAGCGCGCGATACCGCCCGCGGCAGCAACCGAGCCGACGGCCTAGGAGCGCTAGCCGCCGATGTACGACATCTCGACCTTGCGAAGCGCGCTCGTGTCCTCGGTGCGAATCTCGGAGTAGCGGTCGGCGCGCCGCGTCCAGACCGCACGAATCGTCTCCTCGAGGTCGTTGGGAGCATCGGAGCGGAGGATCGCGCGCAGGTCGTGCCCGCGGACGGCGAACAGGCAGGTGTAGAGCTTTCCGTCGGCGGACAGCCGGGCACGCGTGCAGTTACCGCAGAAGGGCTGTGTGACGGACGCGATCACGCCGATCTCGCCGGCGCCGTCGAGGTAGCGATAGCGCCCGGCGACCTCGCCCCGGTACGCCGGCTCGACAGGCTCGAGCGGGTACTCGGCGCCGATCGTGGCGACGACCTCGGCGGCCGGTACGACGTCGTCCATCCGCCAGCCGTTCGTCGCGCCGACGTCCATGTACTCGATGAAGCGCACGCTGTGGCCGGTGCCCCGGAACCGCCGCGCGACGTCGAGGATCGAGCCCTCGTTCAGCCCCCGCTTCACGACGGTGTTGATCTTCACGGGGAGACCTGCCGACGCCGCGGCGTCGATTCCGGCGAGGACCCGTGCCACCGGGAAGTCCACGTCGTTCATGGCGCGGAAGACCTCGTCGTCGAGCGAGTCGAGGCTCACCGTGATCCGCGAGAGGCCGGCGTCCGCCAGGGCTTGCGCCTTTTGGACAAGGAGGGCCGCGTTGGTCGTCAGGGTGACGTCGAGGTCCTCGTCGATGTCGGCGAGGCGCCCGATCAGCAGTTCGAGGTCTCGGCGCAGGAGGGGCTCGCCGCCCGTGATGCGCAGCTTGCGCACGCCGAGCCCGACGAAGACACGGGCGACCTGCTCGATCTCTTCGAAGGTGAGCAGCTCTCGCCGCATGAGAAACCGGTAGTCGCGCCCGAAGACCTCCTTGGGCATGCAGTACACGCAGCGGAAGTTGCAGCGATCCGTGACGGAGATCCGGAGATCACGAACCGGGCGTCCGAGAGTGTCGGTGACGGTCATCCGGACGCAGCGTAGAGAATCCCGCCGGTGAGCCGGCCCGGCCGAGACGCGGGGGAACCCATGGTTCTCCTGCGAGCCCCCTCCTTTTGGTCTGCGCTTTCACGCGCGTACGCGGACCTACGGGCGGATGAATCGCCCTCCGGCCCTGTCGCGTCCCTCGTGCTCGACGGAAAGAGCCCATCATGAATTCCAGCGGCCGGTTCCCTCTCCTCGCCCTCGTCGGCGTCACCGCCATCTGGGGCGTCACGTTCGTGCAGGTGCAGGACGCGCTCGTCCTCTTTCCGCTGTTCGCGTTCCTGGCGTTCCGGTTCGCGATCTCGACTCTTGCGCTCGCTCCATTCGCCTGGGGAGAGCTGCGGAGACTGCCGCGCTCCGGCTTCGCAGCGGGAATCGGAGTGGGCGGGCTCCTCGCGGCCGCGTACGGGCTGCAGACGGCAGGGCTCGAGCACACGACGGTCGCGAGCACCGGGTTCATCACGGGGCTCTACGTCGTCCTCACGCCGCTCCTCGCGCTCGCTCTGTTCGGCACGGCGGTCCCGCGCGCGCTCTGGCTCGGAGTCTTGCTGGCGGTCCTCGGCCTGCTCCTGCTGAACGGGATACCGGGCGGATCGACGCTCGGGAACCTCCTCGTGCTCGGTAACGCGGTCTTCCAGTCGTTTCAGATCACCGCGATGGAGCGCCTCGCGCCACGGTACGACCCGCGCGCCTTGACGTTTCTCCAGATGGCCACGTCGTTCGTCGGCTTCACCGTGATCGCCCTCGCGCTCGGGGAGCTCGAGGTGCCACACGGCGCGACGGTCTGGGGAGCACTGCTCGTCACGGGAGTGTTCGCCGGGGCGCTCGGGTACCTGATCGCGACCTGGGTCCAAGCCCGGACGACGGCCGCGCGGGCTGCGCTCGTCTTCACGCTGGAGGCGCCGTTCGCGGCGCTGTTCGGCGTCCTGCTCGCGGACGAGGTGCTCGGCGTCGCGGGCTGGCTCGGGTGCGCCGTGATGATGGCCGGGATCCTCGTGGCCGAGCCGGCGGCGGCGGGCACCTTGCGACGCTTCGCCCGTCGCGGGACGGCGCCTGCGTGACGGCGATCGTCCTGGCCGGCCTGTCGGCATTCCTCTTCGGTGTGATGACGGTGCTCGTTCGCATGGCTCTCGTCACGGGTGTGCGGCCCGAGGTCGGGACCCTCTTCACGATCGTTCCGGCGTGCACGCTGACGGGAGTCGTGGCCGTTGCGCACGGAGACTGGGACCTCCCGAGCGCATGGCCGTTCGTCCTCGCAGGCCTCCTCGCGCCTGGAATCGCGCAGATCCTCTTCACGTTCGCGGTGCGGGACGCCGGCGCGTCGCGCACGTCGGTGACGGTTGGCACAGCTCCGCTGTTCGCCGTCGCGACGGCGCTCGTCTTCCTCGACGAGCCCCTGGTCGCGGGGCTCGTCGCAGGCGCCGTGCTCATCGTCACCGGCGGCGTCCTCCTCGCCAGCGATCGCGCGACGCCGGACCACTTCAAGCGGATCGGGTTGCTCTATGCGCTCGTCGGCACGGCGGCGTTCGCGACCAGGGACACCGTCGTGCGGTGGCTCGCAACCGACGTGAGCGACGTGGATCCCCGCCTCGCCGCGTTCGCGGCGATGCTCACCGGGACGACGGTCGCCCTCGCATTCGCCCTCCTGCTCGGCGCTCCCCTCTCGCGGCGTGCGGCGCGTGCGTTCCTGCCGGCCGGGCTCTGCTACGGCCTCTCCTACGTCTTCCTGTTCGAGGCGTTCTTCCGTGGTCGTGTTTCGGTCGTGTCGCCCATGGTCGCGACCGAGTCCCTCTGGGGTGTGACGCTGTCCTGGATCGTGCTACGGAAGTCCGAGAACGTGGGAGTCCGGCTGTTCGTCGGCGCCGCCCTCGTCGTGGCGGGGGGCGTCCTGATCGGGATCTACCGCTAACGCTCGATCGCGTCGAGCCGCTTCTCGATCCGCGTCAGTGCGTCGCGCAGCTCCTGGTGGCGCTCGACCTCGCCGCTCATGCGGCGCTGCTGGTAGGCGACGAACCCGGCGGTGACGACCGCCGTGACGAGCGAAACCGTTGCCACGCTCACGAACATCACGATGCCGCCGATGAAGCGGCCGCCGCTGGTCGTCGGGACCACGTCGCCGTAGCCGACGGTCGTGACCGTCTGCGCAGCCCACCACACCTCGTCTCCGAAGGTCGCGAATGCCTTCGGGCTCAGGAAGTGGACGGTGAGAGCGGCCACCATCATGGCCACGAGCATCATCAACACCAGGTAGGGGACGATCCGGCCCGAGACGACAGCACGGTTCAGCCAGGCCACGCCCTTGTCGCTTACCAGCCGCATCCGTGCTCTCTTCTGAGCGCTGCAGCCGTCTCCTCTAGGCATGATCTGCTACGGTAAGACTCAAGTTTTCACTTCACCACGAACTAAACAAGGAGAACTCATGGCCAAGACCATCGGCATCGATCTCGGGACGACCAACTCGTGCATGGCCGTCCTCGAGGGATCCGAGCCCACCGTCATCCCGAACGCCGAGGGCGGGCGCACGACGCCGTCCGTCGTCGCGTTCGGACGTGACGGCCAGCGGCTCGTGGGCGCCCCCGCGAAGCGCCAGCAGGTGACGAACCCGAAGAACACCATCTTCTCGATCAAGCGGTTCATGGGCCGCAAGTTCGACGAGGTCTCCGAGGAGATGAAGATCGTCCCGTACGAGGTCGTGAAGGGCGCGAACGACGACGCCCGCGTCTCGGTCGAGGGGACGGAGTACGCTCCGCCCGAGATCTCGGCGATGATCCTCCAGAAGCTCAAGGCGGACGCCGAGGCCTACCTCGGCGAGCCTGTGACCGATGCCGTCGTCACCGTGCCCGCGTACTTCAACAACGCGCAGCGCGAGGCGACCAAGGACGCGGGCAAGATCGCCGGGCTCAACGTGCTGCGGATCATCAACGAGCCGACCGCCGCCGCACTCGCGTACGGGCTCGACAAGGAAGCCGCCGAGCACACGATCCTCGTGTTCGACCTCGGCGGCGGCACGTTCGACGTGTCCGTGCTCGAGCTCGGCGAGGGCGTCTACCACGTCAAGGCGACGAACGGCGACAACCACCTCGGCGGCGACAACTTCGACAAGGCCGTCGTCGACTGGATGATCGCCGAGTTCAAGCGGGACCAGGGCATCGATCTCGGCCAGGACCCGATGGCGCTGCAGCGGCTCTACGAGGCCGCCGAGAAGGCGAAGGTGGAGCTGTCGTCCACGATGACGACCCAGATCAACCTGCCGTTCATCACCGCGACGCCCGAGGGCCCGAAGCACCTCGACCTCCAGCTCACGCGCGCGAAGCTCGACGAGCTCACGCACGACCTGCTCGAGCGGACGGTCGAGCCGACGAAGCAGGCGCTCGCGGACGCGGGCCTCACCCCCGCAGACATCGAGCACGTCGTCCTCGTCGGGGGCATGACCCGCATGCCGGCCGTGCAGGCGAAGGTCAAGGAGCTCATCGGCAAGGAGCCGCACAAGGGCGTGAACCCGGACGAGGTCGTCGCCATCGGCGCGGCCATCCAGGCAGGCGTGCTGAAGGGCGAGGTCAAGGACGTGCTCCTGCTCGACGTCACCCCGCTCTCGCTCGGCATCGAGACGAAGGGCGGCGTGTTCACGCGGCTCATCGACCGGAACACGACGATTCCCACGCGCAAGTCGGAGGCGTTCACGACTGCAGAGGACAACCAGCCGTCGGTCGAGATCCACGTCGCGCAGGGCGAGTCCGAGATGGTCAACTTCAACAAGACCCTGGGCAAGTTCCAGCTTGTCGGGATCCCGCCGGCACCTCGCGGGATGCCGCAGATCGAGGTCTCCTTCGACATCGACGCGAACGGCATCATCAACGTCTCGGCCAAGGATCTCGGCACCGGCAACGAGCAGCAGATCCGGATCGAGGGCGGCTCCGGCCTCACCGAGGACGAAGTCGACCGGATGGTCAAGGACGCCGAGTCCCACGCGGGTGAGGCGCATCGCCTGCGGGAGCTCGCGGATGCGCGCAACGCCGGAGAGCAGCTCGCGTACCAGACCGAGCGCACCCTCGCCGAGCACCGCGACAAGCTGCCCGAGGCCGAGGCGGCGACGATCGAGGGGCGGATCATGGAGCTCCGTCAGGCGACGGAGGCCTCCGACCTCTCGGAGATCCAGGCGAAGACGACTGCGCTCGAGGAGGCGTCGCGCTCCCTCGCGGACGCGATCTACGCCCAGGCCTCGGCGCAGGCGTCCACGCAGACGTCCGGGAACGGCGGTGCGGCCTCGGATGACGAGGTCGTCGAGGACGCCGACTACGAGGTGATCGACGAAGAGGAAGCGGCGAAGTCGTGAGCGACGAGCTCACCGGGACTCCCGTCGAGGCGCACGTCGAGGAGCCGGGGCCAGACGCCCCGGCTCCAGACGAGCTCGCCACCGTCGCCGCGGAGCGGGACGAGTACCTCGAGCTTCTCCAGCGTGTGCAGGCCGACTTCGAGAACTACCGCAAGCGCGTCGCACGCGACCAGGAGCGCCTGGTCGCGCATGCGCACGAGCGACTCGTTCGCGAGCTGCTCCCCGTCCTCGACGACCTCGAGCGCGCGCTCGAGGCGGCAGACCGTCACGAGGAGGCGCAGCTCGTCGAGGGCGTCCAGCTCGTCGAGCGCTCGCTGCGAGATGCGCTGCGCAAGGAAGGCCTGGTCGAGATCGACACGAGCGGAGCGTTCGACCCGCACGTCCACGAGGCGCTGCTCACGCAGCCGGCGGAGGGCGCCGAGCCGGGCTCGGTGCTCGACGTCGTGCAGCGTGGCTACCGCCTGGGCGACAAGGTCGTCAGGCCCGCGCGGGTGATCGTTGCGTCCGAGTCCGCGGAGGCGTAGATGGACACGTCCTCCACGACGTTTGCGGCCGCGCCGCTGGATCGGACGGCCCGGATCGTCACGGCCTCCGTGTGGGGCTTGACGGGCCTCTTCGTCCTCGTCGGTCTCGGGATCACCGCCTCCGTCTCGCCGGCGCCGGGCCTCGTCCTGCTCGCCGTCGGCGTCCTGCTAGTCGTCCCGATTGCATGGATGCGGCGGGTCGAGCCGCGCGCATACGTCGTCGAGGACGACGTGCTCTCCATTCGCCGCCGCTCGGCCTCCCCGCGGCGGTTCGTCGGCCCGCTCAGGAACGGTCGCAGGGGGAGGCTCGGCTGGCGTGTGGCCGGCGACGGAGGCGGCTACGGCTACCTCGGTCGCTATCGGGCGGAGGGTCGAACGGTCAGCGCGTTCGTGACGGATCGCGCGCGCGTCGTCCTGCTCGAGGTCGGTGGCGCTGGTCTGGCTGTCTCCCCGGTCGATCCCAACGGCTTCCTCGCGACGGTCGCCGATGGCACGTAACCCCTACGAAGTTCTCGGCGTCGCCAAGAACGCTTCGGACGAGGACGTCAAGAAGGCGTACCGCAAGCTCGCGCGCGAGTACCACCCGGACCGCAATCCCGGGGACAACGGCGCCGAGGAGCGCTTCAAGGAGGTCCAGGCCGCGTACGACGTCCTCTCCGACCCCGAGAAGCGCAAGGCCTACGACACGTTCGGGGATGCCGGGGCACGTGGCTTTCCCGGCGGCGGCCCCGACATGGGCGGCATGCGGTTCGAGGAGTTCGACCTCGGCAACCTCGGCGACCTGCTCGGCGGGATGTTCGGCGGAGGCGGCCGCCGTGCGACGAGTCGGCAGCCGGTCCGCGGAAACGACCTCGAGACGCACGTCAGGATCTCGTTCGAGGACTCGCTCGAGGGAGTGCAGGTCCGCATCCCGGTCGAGATCGAGACGGCGTGCTCGGTCTGTCACGGCACGGGCGCCGAGCCTGGGACGGCGCCAGTGACCTGCCCGCAATGCGGCGGTCGCGGCGTCGTGTCCGACTCGCAGGGACTCTTCGCCTTCTCCCAGCCGTGCCCCCGTTGCCGCGGCAACGGGACGATCGTCGAGAAGCCGTGCAAGCACTGCCGCGGCTCGGGTCGCGAGCGCGTGACGAAGCGCTACTCGGTGAAGATCCCGCCCGGCGCCAAGACCGGCACGCGCGTTCGCTTGAAGGGCAAGGGCGAGGCCGGCTACAACGGTGGGCCTGCCGGCGACCTGTTCGTCGTCGTCGACGTCGAGCCGTCCCCTCTGTACGAGCGACGCGGATCCGACCTCGTGCTCGACGTCCCCGTCACCTACGCGGAGGCAGCGCTCGGCGCGGCCGTCGAGATTCCGACGCCGTCCGGGCCCGTCTCGCTGAAGGTGCCGAGCGGGACCGAGAGCGGAAAGCTCCTGCGCGTGAAGGGCCGCGGGGTCCCGCACCTCAAGGGCAACGGTCGCGGCGACCTCCTCGCGCGCGTGAAGGTCACGGTCCCGAAGAAGCTGACGAAGGCGGAGCGCGACGCGCTCGAGGGCTACCAGAAGGTCTCGCGCGAGGAGCCGCGGCAGCGCTTCGCAGAGGTGAGTTGAGGTGCCCGAGCGTCCGCGCTACATGATCTCCGTCGCGGCCGACCTCGTCGCGATGCATCCCCAGACCCTGCGCCTGTACGAGGCTCGCGGGCTCGTCCGCCCCGGCCGCACCCCCGGCGGCACACGGCTCTACTCCGACGCAGACGTGGAGCGGCTTCGCCTCATCCATCGCCTGACGACGGAGCTCGGTCTCAATCTCGCCGGCGTCGAGCACGTGCTCCGGCTCCAGGACGAGCTCAACCGGACGCGCGCGCGCATGGAGCGCCTCGAGCGCGAGCTCCGCGCCGAGATCGCCGACGTCCACCGCTCCTACAAGCGCGAGGTCGTCCTCTACCGGCCGGCACAGCATCCGGCACCGAGGAGATGACGTGGACTTCACCAGGCTGACACTCAAGAGCCAGGAGGCGGTCGCGGGCGCGCAGGAGCTCGCGCGGAGGGCGGGCAACCCCGAGCTCACGCCGGATCACCTCACCCTCGCGCTCCTCGACCAGGAGCTGCCGCGCACGCTCGTCGAGCGCTCGGGCTACGGCGCCGAGACACTGCGCGCGGAGGCGGAGGCGCGGCTGCGCCGGCTGCCGACGGTGTCTGGAGGGGGAGCGCAGCCTCAGGCGTCGGCTCGGCTGAGCCGGGTGCTCGACGCTGCGTTCGACGAGATGCGGGCGCTCGGGGACGAGTACGTATCCGTCGAGCATCTCCTCCTCGCTCTCGACGTCGCGCCCCGCGACCGACTGCTCGAGGCGCTGCAGGGCGTGCGGGGCGGGCAGAAGGTGACGTCGCAGGACCCCGAGGGCTCGTACCAGGCGCTCGAGAAGTACGGGCGCGACCTCACCGCGCTGGCCGAGTCCGGCAAGCTCGATCCGGTCGTCGGGCGCGACGAGGAGATCCGCCGCGTCATCCAGGTGCTCTCGCGCCGGACGAAGAACAACCCGGTGCTGATCGGCGACCCGGGCGTCGGGAAGACGGCCATCGTCGAGGGCCTCGCGCAGCGAATCGTCGCGGGCGACGTCCCCGAGGGCCTGAAGGGCAAGCGTGTGTGGGCGCTCGACGTCGGCGCGCTCCTCGCCGGGGCGAAGTACCGGGGCGAATTCGAGGAGCGGATGAAGGCGGTGCTCGCGGAGATCCAGAACGCCGCGGGCGAGATCGTCCTCTTCATCGACGAGCTGCACACGATCGTCGGCGCGGGCGCCGCGGAAGGAGCCGTCGACGCGGCGAACCTGCTGAAGCCGATGCTCGCGCGCGGTGAGCTCCGCGCCGTCGGCGCCACGACCCTCGACGAGTACCGCAAGCACATCGAGAAGGACGCCGCCCTCGAGCGCCGCTTCCAGCCGATCTTCGTCGGCCAGCCGTCCGTCGCGGACACGATCGCGATCCTGCGCGGTCTCAAGGAGCGCTACGAGGCGCACCACGGCGTCGAGATCCGCGACTCCGCGCTCGTCGCTGCGGCCGTTCTCTCGGACCGGTACATCACGGATCGCTTCCTGCCCGACAAGGCCATCGACCTCGTCGACGAGGCCGCATCCCGCCTGCGGATGGAGATCGACTCGTCGCCCGTCGAGCTGGACGAGGCGGAGCGGCGTGTCCGCCAGCTGGAGATCGAGCTCGCGGCGATGGCGAACGAGAGCGAGAGCGTTCGCGAGCCGGTCGAGCGCGAGCTCGCGGACGCCAAAGCCGCGCGCGACGAGCTCGCCGCGCGCTGGTCGCGCGAGAAGGACTCACTGCAGCGCGTCGCCGACGTCAAGCGGCAGATCGACGAGCTGCGCATGGAGGCCGAGAGAGAAGAGCGGCAGGGCAACCTCGCCCGGGTCGCCGAGATCCGCTACGGGATCCTCCCCGAGCTGGAGAAGGAGCTCGCGGAGCGCGAGGAGCGCAGCGACGTTCCGATGGTGAAGGAGGAGGTCGACGAGGACGACATCGCCGCGGTCGTCTCCTCGTGGACGGGCATCCCCGTCTCGCGCCTGCTCGAGGGCGAGGTCGAGAAGCTCATCCACATGGAGGAGCGGCTCCACCAGCGCGTGATCGGTCAGGACCAGGCGGTCGAGGCCGTCGCGAACGCGCTCCGGCGTGCGCGCTCGGGGCTCCAGGATCCGAACCGGCCAATCGGCTCGTTCATCTTCCTCGGGCCGACGGGGGTGGGGAAGACGGAGCTCGCCCGCGCCCTCGCCGAGTTCATGTTCGACGACGAGCGCGCGATGGTCCGGCTCGACATGTCGGAGTACCAGGAGCGGCACACGGTCGCGAGGCTCGTGGGCGCGCCGCCCGGGTAC
>DATAET010000082.1:0-3739 GCA_036257855.1 Gaiellaceae bacterium
CGCGGTCACGATCGACGGGACCTCGGTCGGGAATTCCGTCGGCGCTGGAGATCTCCAGGCAGGAACGACGGAAGCCGAGCTCTGCGCCATCTCCCAGGCGCGGAAGACCGGCTTGCACTACGGAACGCACAAGGCAGATCCAATAACGATCGGGCAATAACGTCGCACGTACGGCGTGACACTGAGGGGGGCCGGGTACCGGCCCCCCTCACCATTCGACGTCAGGGCTGGACGTACGTGACTTTGAGCGCATACGACGTGTTTCCGCGCGCCTTCTGAGGCAGGCTGACGGAGTACCGGTACTGTCCGGCGCTCACGGAACGCGTCAGGGCAACCGGTGCAGAGCCGCTCGCGGCCGCGATGACGGCGCCCGATTGCGATTGCAGGTTCAAGACGAGCGAGCTGCTGCCGGCGAAGGAGAGTACCGCTTGTGCGTCGCCAGATCCCATGAGCAGCGTGAAGCTCTGAGACGTCTTCTTGTTCGTCAGCGTCCCGGTGAAGGTCGCCGTTGCAGTGGCGGGGAGTACCGGAGCACTCGCTGCGCTCGTCGCCGACCCCGAGCCCACAGCATTTGACGCCGTCACGGTGACGTCGACCGTCGCGCCGACGTCGGATGCTTGCAGGACGTACGAGGATGCTGTGGCGTTCGCGATCGCCGTGCAGTTCGCTCCTGCGGCGTCGCATCGTCGCCATTGGTAGGTGTAGCCGCTAGGACTGGCGGTCCATGCCCCCGTCGACGCGGCCACTGTCTGCCCGCGCACCGCCGGGCCGGAGATCGTCGGTGCGGCCGTGTTCTCGGGCTTGGGTGCGTGCATGTACGTGCTCGCCAGGAAATCGCGGAGCCCTGGGACGTCCTCAGCGAGCGGAACGTCGGGATTCATCTGCCCACCACCCGTTGCGGAAGCCGATCCGAAGAGCTCTCGGTAGTCCTCGGCGATCATCTCGCGTGCGCTCCAACCGTACGAGCTGTTGACGCGTGTGTCTCCCGAGAGCCCGCGCGCCGCGAGGTATGAGGAAAGCGTGGGGTCCTGCTGGACGATGAATGCGTAGTAGAGGCTCCACGCGTGGCCGTACTCGTGGAACAAAGCCTGCTGCCCCGTGTTCAGCCAAGACGCCCAGCCAATCTGAACGACGGCGCCGTAGTTGCTGTAGACGCCGTTCGTCTCCTGAGCTCCGGACGACGTCGCGCTCGAGTCGCCGTAGCCGAAACGGATCGTGACGGACGAGGCCTCTGGCCCCACCAGCGACCCCGAGACGAGATCGTCGTACAGCGCTCCCGGAGCGAGTGCATCGTTGAACATCTCGATCCTCACGCCGTTCGCCCCGACGTACGTCGTCAGTGGCGCAGAGAGATCCGTCGATCGGACGATGCGTCGCCATCCGAAATCTGCCGTCGCGGACCCGTCGACGTGCACGTCCGTTCGTGGGTCGGCAGAGCCCGTCGTCGAAGGCACCCAGTCCTGGCGCAGTCCCGAGGCCTCGCACTCGACGACGTAGTCGCCCGCTGCGAGACCAGGGAAGGAATACGTTCCGGTGTCGTCCGCGAGGGTCGTGCCAACATAGGAGCCGTCAGCGCCGTAGAGGTAGAGCTGTCGTCCGGCCATGACCGCCTCATCCGATTGCCAGATGCCGTCACGGTTCGGGTCCTCGAAGACTCGCCCGGTCACCTCACCAGTGCCGACGGTCGCCGGCGCCGTGCCGACGCCGATTCCGAGCACCACGAGGAGGACGAGGAGGGACAGCGGCGGCAGATACGCGCGACGCCCGAATTCGCGCTGGGTACGCATGTGGCGGCACTCCCTTTCGAGGCACGTTGGCTCGGCGGCGAACGTGTATCCCGGCACAAATCGGCTGCAAATGCGCGGATCTCGTGCCCCGGACGAGTGAAAAGACGGTCACGGTCGGTCATTAAGTGACTCCCGGTCTGCCCCGGGGTCACTCGCGATTCCATTCGAGGCTGTCGGGTCCTCCACATCACGGGGCAGTACGAAGTTGTGGGTTCTTGCTCCGGTCGGGTGAACCCGATCTATGTGGTTACGATCCGCCGGCGTGGCGAAGCACCAGCTCACCGAGTTCCCGACTGGCGCGCGCGTCATCTCCGAGCGCGTCCCCGGCGTGCGCTCCGTGGCTCTCGGGCTCTGGATCGGGGCGGGCTCGCGCGACGAGCCCGAGGCGCGCGCAGGCGTCTCGCACTTCATCGAACATCTCCTCTTCAAGGGGTCGTCGCGCTACTCCGCCCAGGAGATCGCGGAGATCTTCGACGAGCTCGGTGGCGAGCTGAACGCCGCTACCTCGCGCGAGACGACCGTCCTCTACGCGCGAATCCCGGACGACAGTCTCGAGCGGGCACTCGACGTGATGGCGGACATGGTCTTCCGGCCCGCGTTCGCGGACGTCGACTCGGAGCGCGAGGTCGTGCTCGAGGAGATCGCGATGGTCGAGGACACGCCGAACGACCTCGTCCACGACATCGCCTCCGAGGCCGTATTCGCCGGTCATCCGCTGGGGCGACCAGTCATCGGGACCGCGTCGGTCATCTCGACCGTTTCGCGGCGGGCGCTCGCTGCCTACCATCGGCGCGCCTACCGGGAGGACCGGATCGTGCTCGCGGCGGCAGGGAACGCCCGGCACGAGGATCTCGTCGCGATGTTCGACGCACGGCGCAACGGCGCCTCCTCGAGCGCGGGCCTACCGGAGCGCCGGCCGATCCCGGCAAGCCTCCGGCCGAGCGTGCGCTTCCAGCCCAAGGACACCGAGCAGTACCACCTCTGCCTGAGCGCGCCCGGGATCTCGCTCGTCGACGAGCGCCGCTTCGCCGCGTCGCTGATGGACGCGATCCTCGGAGGCTCGGCGTCGTCACGGCTCTTCCAGGAGATTCGCGAGAAGCGCGGGATGGCGTACTCCGTCTACACCTACTCGTCGCAGTACGGCGACACCGGTCAAGTGGGGGTCTACGTCGGCACGCGCGAGGAGAACCTCGCCGAGTGCGTCGAGATCGCCGTGCGCGAACTCTCCGACATCGCCTCCGGCAACATCCGGCCCGATGAGCTCGCGCGGGCCAAGGAGAACCTCAAGGGACGCATCCTGCTCTCGCTCGAGTCCACGTCGGCGCGCATGACGCGGCTCGGGAGGCCGACGGTCACGAACACCCCACTGCTGAGCCCCGAGGCGGTCGTCAAGCGGCTCGAGGCGGTGACCGCGGCCGAGGTCGCGGAGATCGCGGAAGCCGTCTTCTCGCCGAGCCGGCTGTCCGCCGCGGGAATCGGGCCTGACGAGAGTCGCTTCGCCGCGGCCGTGGGGCCGGTGAGCCCCGCGCTCCACGGCGAGGCCGCGTGATGCGGATCGCCTTCTACGGCGCCGCGGGGAAGGTCGGGGGCGTCCTCGAGCCTGCCCTCGTGCAGGCTGGACACGAGGTGGTGGACGCGCGGGCGAGCGGGCCGGAGGGGTGTGACGTCGCGGTCGACTTCACGCGAGCCGACGCGGTTGCCGCCAACGTCGATGCGTGCCTCGCCGCGGGTGTCCCGGTCGTGATCGGAACGTCGGGATTCGACGTTGCGGCGGTCGACCGCGCCGCTCGGGATGCAGGTGTCGCGTGCTTCCACGCACCGAACTTCGCTCAGGGTGCGGCGCTCATGATGCGGTTCGCGGAGGAGGCCGCGAGGGTGTTCCCGCGAGCGGAGATCGTCGAGCTGCATTCGGAGACGAAGCGGGACGCACCGTCGGGAACCGCGAAGGCCAC
>DATAET010000083.1:0-16057 GCA_036257855.1 Gaiellaceae bacterium
CGCCTACACCCTGCTGGACGCCGTCACCTTCGCGGGCCTGCTCTTCATCGTCGCGAGCGGGTTCTCGCTCATCTTCGGCCTCATGCGCGTCGTCAACATGGCGCACGGCTCGCTCTACCTCCTCGGCGGCTACATCGCGTATGAGATCCAGCAGGAGATGACGGGCCAGGGCTTCTCCCTCCAGCCGGCGGAGGTGACGACATGGGAGTGGGTGCTTCCGCTGCTCGTGGCGATGGGGACGATTGCGCTCTTCGGCGTCGTGATCCAGCAGCTGCTCCTCCGGTGGAACCAGGGGCAGGACCTCCGTCAGGCTCTGATCACGATCGCCGTCTCGGTGATCGTCGCCGACCAGGTGATCGCGCACTTCCCGCGTACCGTGCCGGCTGGGACGCAGCAGTTCGGCGGCAACGCCGTCAGCCTCGCCTGGCCCGGCTGGACGAACCAGTTCGTCAATCTCCACGTCGCGGGCGTGAGCTACTCGCTCGCGCGCCTCGTCATGCTCGCGCTCGGAATCGGCGTCGGGATCGTCCTCTGGCTCTGGCTCCAGCGGACGAAGACCGGGATGGTCATCCGCGCGGGCGTCGACGACCGCCAGATGACCTCGGCGCTCGGCATCAACATCCAGGTGACGTTTGCGATCGCCTTTCTCGTCGGCTCCGCGCTTGCGGCGTTCGGGGCGGTCGTCGGCGGGTCCCAGTCGTCCATCGCGCAGGGGCAGGACGGGCAGTGGCTGCTGTTCTCCCTCGTCGTCGTGATCATCGGCGGCATGGGCTCGCTCGCCGGCGCGGCGGTGGGCTCGATCCTGTACGGGCTCGTCTTCTCGTTCGCCGTCGCCTACTTGCCGACGACGGGCGACAACTGCTGCACGCAGTACTCGGTCGTCCTCACCTTCGTGCTGATGGCCCTCGTTCTTGCCTTTCGTCCGCAGGGCCTGTTCGGGAGAGCTGCGTGAGCCTCGGGTCCTCGAAGCAGATCGCGGAGCGCGCGATCGGGCTCGGCGCGCTCGTCGTCGCGGTCCTCGCGCCACTCCTCTTCAGCGACTTCTTCCTGAACTCGATCCTCACGCAGGCACTGATCCTCGGGATCGGCGCCGCGAGCCTCATCTTCCTCTCGGCCTACGGCGGGATGATCTCGCTCGCCCAGACCGGGCTCATGGGTATCGCCGGCTACGCGCTCGCGAACATGGTCACCCAGCGCGTTCCGGGAGGAGAGACGAAGGGGCTTCTGCTCGGCTGGGATCCGACGCTCGCACTCGTCGCTGCAATTCTGCTCACGGTCGGCGTCGGCCTCGTGTTCGGAGCGGTTGCGTCGCGCAGCTACGGGATCTACTTCCTCATGCTCACGCTGACGTACACGGTGATCGCGTTCCTCTTCGTCGGATCCGTGACGCTGATCGGAGGCTTCTCGCCTGTTGCGGGTGTCGATGAGTACACGCCGGGGTTCATCGGGAACGTCGTCGACGACCGCCAACGGCTCTACTACATCGCGCTCATCGGAGCGGTCTTCGTGTACCTGCTCGTCCGGTACCTCGTCCGCACTCCCTTCGGCATCTCGCTTCAGGGGGTCCGCGACGAACCGGTCCGCATGGCTTCGCTCGGCTACAACGTCGCGCTGCACCGAACCCTCGCGTTCGGAGTCGGCGCGTTCATCGCCGCGATCGGCGGCGTGCTCTACGCCTGGTGGTTCGGGCAGCTCTCGCCCACCACGATGGGGCTCGACGCGACGATTCAGTTACTCGTGATCGCCGTCATCGGCGGACTTCGCCGAATCGAGGGAGCGTGGCTCGGGGCGATCGCCTTCCTCACGATCAACAACCAGGTCACGAACCACATTCCGTCTGACGGCTTGCCGGTCATCGGCGGCACGTTCAACACCGTCATCGGCTTCATCTTCCTCGCCATCGTGATCGTGTCTCCCGACGGCCTCATGGGGCTCTGGGACCGGTTGTGGGACGTCGCCAGACATCGAGGCGGCCCGCCTCGCGTCGAGACCGAGCCGACCAAGGCAGCGGCGGCGCCGTCATCGTGAGGTGGGGCTGGAATCGACCGGGCGACTGTCGTAGGCTCACGCGTGCGTTCACGCGGAGGTCGATGTGCAGGCACGAGAGGAGGAACAATGAAGGTAGGTAGGTGGAAGCTCTTGCTTCCCCTCGCGCTCGTCGGAGTTGCGGCAACGGTCGCGACCTCAGGAGCGCTCGCGGGTGGCTCGCAGGCGACGACGGTCAAGATCGGGATCATGACCGACTGCAAGGGCGCGTTCGCCTTCGGGTACGAGCCCGACATCGGCGGCGCTCAGGCCTCGTTCTCCCAGTACGCCGGGGCGAAGCCGAAGAACAAGAAGAAGCCCTCTGCCGGCATGACCGGCGGCACGGCGGGCGGGGCGAGCCTGAAGATCGTCGGCTACGGCTGCGGCGACGAGTCCCCGGCGCTTGCGCTCAAGGAGACACGTCGCCTGATGGTGCAGCTCGGGGCCGACGTGATGATCGGCCCGTTGTCCGGCGACGAAGCCGTCACGATCGCCAACTGGGCGAAGCAGAACCCCAAGAAGACCGTGATCATCGGCACCGCCGGATCGCAGGATCCGACGATGCAGATCGCACCGAAGAACCTCTTCCGCTACCACGGCGACGGTGCCCAGTGGAACGCGGGCCTCGGCGAGATCCTCTACAAGAAGCTCGGCTGGCGCACGGCGGCTCTCATCGGGGACGACTACAGCTTCCCGTGGACGTCGGCGGCCGGGATCATCGCCGACTTCTGTGGCATCGGAGGGAAGATCACGAAGCGCGTGTGGACGCCGCCGACCGGAGGTGACTACGCGCCGTACATCCGACAGCTCCCACCGCCCGACAAGGTCGACGGCTACTTCTGGCTCGTGGGCGGTGCCAACACCGGAAGCTCGCTGAGTGCGTACGAGCAGATCTACGGCAAGCTCGATCCGAAGAAGATCTCGGGGAACCTGTTCCTCTTCTTCCTCGGGAACTACGCGACCGTGGCCCCGAAGCTCATCGGCACGTACTTCGGCGGCTTCGGGACGGGCGGTGGCATCAAGACGAAGCAGGCGTTGACGTACGCGAAGCAGGCGAACAAGTGGTACCCGGGGGTCTGGGACGTCAACGACGGGTTCTTCTACAACTACTGGAACGCCGCCTGGGCTCTCGTCCAGGGACTGGACAAGTCGAACGGCGCCGTCGGGCCTGCTCTGCAGGCGGCTCTCCCGAAGTCGATCAAGCCCGGGTTCCAGGTGGCCAACGGTGGCGTGTTGAAGCTCGACAGTCGCCGCCAGGCGATCCAGGACCAGTATCCGCTCCAGATCGTCAAGGGCAAGGACGGCAAACCCGCGGCAGCGCTCGCGGGATACGTGCCCAACGTCGACCAGACGTTCGGTGGCTACTTCGGCCCGAGCAAGCCGGCGCCGAGCCGGAGCTACCCGCCCTGCAAGAAGGCGAAGCTGCCCTGGCAGGGGAAGATCAGGGTCATCAAGAACGGCGTCATCACGAACCAGACCATCAAGTAGGTCGGTGACCGAAGCAGCACCGTCCCTCGACAATGCCGAGCCGACCCTCCGCTTGCGGGGGGTCGGCCGGCGTTTCGGGGGGCTTCTCGCTGTGCACGGCGTCGACCTCGACGTCGTGCAGGGTGAGCGCCGTGCCATCCTCGGGCCGAACGGCGCGGGGAAGACGACGCTCTTCAACGTCATCTGCGGCGACCTCCCCGCCTCGACCGGCACGGTCGAGCTCTTCGGGGAGGACGTCACGAAGCGGCCGGCTCGGTACCGTGCCAACCTCGGGCTCGCGCGGACGTACCAGCAGTCGCGACTGTTCAACGGCCTCACCGTCGAGGACTCGATCTATCTGTCGATCGTGGGCGTCGAGGGTGGCCACCTGCGTCCCGTGACTCTTCCCGGCCGCGACCGTGCCATCCGCGAGCGGGCCCGGGAAGCGGCCGGAAAGGTCGCGATCTCACCGAAGCTCGGCGAGATCGTCGGGTCGCTCTCACATGGCGAGCATCGACAGGTCGCGATCGCGATGGCGCTCGCGGCGGAGCCGCGGGCACTCATGCTCGACGAACCCGCGTCCGGGCTGTCCCGCGGCGAACGGCTGCTCTTGACGGAGATCCTGCTCGGCCTCGATCGAGAGATCACGCTGATTCTCATCGAGCACGACATGGACATCGCGCTCCGCGTGGCGGAGGGGGTGACGATGATGCATGAGGGACGGGTCATCGTCGAGGGCACTCCGGCGGAGATCCGGGCGAACGAGACGGTCCATGACCTGTACCTGGGACGCGGGTACGGCGATGAGTGAGGCGGCACCGTCCGGAGCAGGGACGAATGCCCTGGCGCCGCTCCTCGAGATTCGAGGGTTGAATGCGTTCTACGGGAGCGCGCAGGCCCTCGAGGACGTGACCTTCGCGATGGGTCGCGAGTCGATCGCGATCCTCGGCCGCAACGGTATGGGCAAGACGACGCTTTGCAACGCGATCCTGGGCATCTCGCCGCCCCGTGCGGAGGGCTCGATCGTCTTCGACGGGAAAGAGCTCGTCGGCGTCGCGTCGCACAGGATCGCGCGGAGAGGCATCGGCTACGTGCCTCAGGGGCGGCGCCTCTTCCCGTCGCTCACCGTCGACCAGCACCTGCGCATCGCCGCTCGTGGCGGCTCCTCGAACGGAGGACGTGAGTGGACCCGCGAGCGCGTCTACGAGTTGTTTCCCCGCCTCGCAGAGCGGAAGCGGAACGGCGGCGCGCAGCTCTCGGGCGGCGAGCAGCAGATGCTCGCAATCGGACGCGCGCTCGTCACGAACCCGAGGATCCTCGTCATGGACGAGCCCTCCGAGGGCCTTGCGCCGGCGGTCATCGAATACCTGATCGAGACGTTCAAGCATCTCGAGCAGGAAGGCCTTGCGATTCTCCTCATCGAGCAGAACCTCGGCGTGGCCACTGCGCTCGCCGAACGGCAACTCGTCATGATCGGTGGCTCGATCGCCGCCGAGACGACGGCGACCACGCTCGCCGGGGACCCCGACCTCCAGCGCCGCTATCTCGGCGTCGAGCCTCTCTCGCACTAGTCTGTCCTCTCCTTTGCGCCGTCGTACGCTGACCCTCGGCCTGTTGTCCGCGGCCTTGCTCACCCTCGCGAGTTGCGGCGGCGGAGGCTCGGGGAGCCCCGATCTCGCGTTCGTCAGCAGCCGGGATGGCGACTACGCGATCTTCGTCATGGCTTCCGACGGGAGCGGGCAACGACGGCTGACCGACCAGGACGGCAACGCCTCGGGCATCGCGACCGTGTTCTTCCAGATCGACCCGGCCTGGTCGCCCGACGGCTCGGAGATCGCGTTCGCCAGTCGGCGCACGGGGTCCTCCGATATCTACGCGATGGCGGGCGACGGCACCGGAACGAGCCATCTGACGAGCGGCAAGCAAAACGACTCACACCCCACGTGGTCGCCGGACGCGGGCCGCATCGCGTTCGCGCGCGACGGCGACATCTACGTGATGAACGCCGACGGCTCCCGAGCACATCGGATCTCGGACATCAACGCGGAGGAGTCGGATCCGGCGTGGTCGCCCGACGGCAAGCTCATCGCGTACATCCGCCGGACCCCGGGGACGCCCATCCAGAACGTGTGGGTGATGCAGCCGGACGGCTCGGACCGCCGTCCGCTCACGAAGCAGAACGGGCGAGCGTTCACGCCGGCGTGGTCTCCGGACGGCACCCGGATCGTGTTCACGACGAACGCGGGGAGCCAGCACTTCGAGCTGTTCACGATCGGCACAGACGGCAAGGGCCTGCGTAGCGTCGTCCCCACCGCGAGCGACGACTTCGAGCCCTCGTGGTCGCCGGACGGAAGCAAGATCGCGTACCAGGAGGAGGGGGCGATCTTCACGATCGAGCTCGGTGGCGACCGGGCGGTCGACAAGCTCACCGACTACTCGACCAACGACTCCTCGCCGGTCTGGAACCCGCGGCCGGCGGCGACCGACTAGCGCGGGACGTTCACGGCTCGGGGATCCCGAGGTCCGGCGGCCGCTCGTCCCCGCGGCCCTCGACGAGCTCCGGAGCCTGCTCCTCGAGCAGCCGCAGCACGAGCTCCGCGCGGCGTACGCGCTCGCGTCCGAGCTTCACCGCGAGCTCCTCGAGGTGCATGCCCGACGGATAGATGTTCGGCGCGTTCCGGAGTCCGAGCTTCACGTAGACGGGCGCGGCGCGCCGCACGATCTCCGCCACGTCGTAGAAACGCACGAAGCCGCCCTGGTCGTCGGGTACCTCGACGTAGACGTCGAGCGGCGCCGAGCAGGCCGATCGCAACTCGCCGAGCTCGGTCGGGGAGAGATCGGTGGCGACGTTGATCGTGGTCGCGCCGAGGCCCTCGAGCGCGGCCGCGGCCTCGGGGTTCGCGCAGGGCAGGAGCACGGACGTCTTGAGGACGAGCGACGCAGGCAGCTCCCCGCCCGCCCGCATCTCCCCGAGGCGCTTCAGCACCCCGACGTCCGCGACGAGGAAGGAGCGGATCCCGAGCGCCACGCCCCGCCGTACCTCCGCGAGCGATGCCTCGACTCCCGCCTGTCCACGGGCGACGCCGCCGGCGGCGGTCGTTACGAGCGACTGCCCTCCGGTATCCCACGCGCCGCGCGGGCCGAGGAACAGCGAGACCTCGACGCCCGCGGCGGCGCCGAGGCGCGAGAGCTCACCGATCTCCGCGTCGGTGAGCATCATCACACCGCTCCCTTGCGAGACGCGACGAACCGGAATCGACCGCCGATCGGCCTCGTCGAGCACCGCCTCGAGCACGCGTGGCCCCTCGACCGACGGGATCTCGATCCGATAGCGCAGCCCGTCGGCGAAGCGCGCGTCGCTCATTCGAGGACCTTAAGCCCAGAAAGCCTCGAACGCATCGGCGTCGCTCGGGAGCGCCAGCACGTCCCGGACGAGCGAGCCGTCGATGCGAAAGAGCAGGAGCTGATCGAGCTCGAGGACCCGGCCGTGCCTCTCGCCTCGTGCCCGGTAGAGGGCCGCCGCGCGCTCGTCGCTCGCGAGGACGTCGATCAGCTCGGAGCCGTACGTGCCGCCCGTCTCCTTCGGAAGCTTCGCGAGGAAGCGGAAGATCGCCTCCCGCCCCCGGTACGTGCCCGCCATCACGCCTCGTCCGGGAACGACCCAGACCGCGTCGTCGGCGAACAGCCCACGCAGCGCAAGTCCTTCCTTCTGCGCGAACGCCCCGAAGATCCGCCGGACGATGCGCTCGTTGTCAGCTGCCGACACGCCGCCTTTCCCAGCGGTTGATGAGGCCATCGACGTGACGCCTCTGCGCGTCCGAGAACGGCGCGAGCGCGACGAGCCGGCGTACCTCGACCGGGTCGTCGTTCAGGACAGCCGCCTCCAGATGCTCACGCTGGGGTGTGGGCTGCCGGAGCTGTCGCCGCAGCCAGCGCAGCAGGCTCACCTCCGCCTGGTCGATCACGTCGTGAGGCTAGATGATGGAGCGAGCGACGTCCGCGGGCGTCAGGTCTCGGAGTCGCGGTCGTCTTCGACCGCGGGCTCGTCGGTAACGCCGTCCGATTCCTGTGCCTCGTCGTCCGCGAGGCTATACGCGCTCAGGCGGTTCGAGAGACCCTGCATCCAGCTGACCTCGGTGCCCTCGTCCCCGGGGTCTGCAGCTTCGGTCGGCCGCTTCGTCGCGCCGCGCTCGACGGGCGGCCGGCGTCGGGTGGTGCGTCGCTGCCCGCGTGGCGGCACCGAATCGTCGTCGCCCTCGCGCGGCGTCGGGAATGCCGTCACCGGTGGGAAGTAAACGCCCGACGAAGACAGCGAGGTGTCCGGCTCGGGGTCGGGCGCGACATCGAGAGAAGGTGGCGTCAGCTTCTCGACGGCCGGCGGGGCTGGAGCTTGCGGTGTCGGCTCGGGCGCCGGGTGGGCAGGATCGATGACGTAGTCCGGGAGCGGCCCCAGATCCTCCTCCTCTTCGTCGACGAGAGGCATCTGGGCGACCTGCCGCACGGGCGGATCCGCGGCGGACGGCTCGGAGGCGACGACGTAGTCCGGGAGCGGCCCCAACTGTGGCTCGGGTGCCGGCTCGGGAACGACGACCGGCCCTGGCTCACTGGAATCCGCGATCACGTAGTCGGGCAGCGGCGCGGGCTCGGACACGACCGTGAACCCCGGGGGCGCCACGCTCTCCGCCGCGGGTTCGGGCTCGGGCTCCGGCACGACCTCGGCCACGGGCTCCGGCTCGGGCTCCGGCTCCGGCATGGCGACGAGGGTCGGCGGCGCGGGCTCGACTTCGGGGGCGGCCTCTGCAACCGGCTCCGGCTCGGCAACGGGCTCCGGCTCGGCGACCGGCGCGGCCTCCGCGATCGGCTCCGGCTCGACGATCGGCGCGGCCTCGGCGACCGGTTCGGGATCGGGGAGCGGGACGACCTCGGCGAGGGGCTCCGGTTCCGGAAGGGGGACGACCTCAGCGACGGGCTCGGGCTCCGGAGCGGGGATGGGAGTCACCTCGGCGACCGGCTCCGGCTCCGGCTCCGGGGCCGGTGTCGGCTCGGGTGTGGTCTCGACGACCGGTTCGTATGCGACCGGAGCAAGAGGCTCCGGTGGAAGAGTGATCGGCTCCGGCGCGACGGGTGCGGCCTCTGCCCGCGGAGGCGGCGCTGTTGCTGGGGGTGCGGCGGGGGCGACCTCGAGCTCCGGCTCGGTGGTCGGAGGCGTCTCCCACAGCGGCCGTCCCGCGAGCGGCTGCTCGCGGAGCGCGTGGCGGCTGACCTTTCGTCCGACCGTGGGCAGTTCGTCGACGAAGATGATCTCGCGCGGGACCTGCTGAGTGGGCAGCGTCTCGGCCACGTACTGGCGCAGCTCGGCCTCGAGCTGCTCCGAGCCGCCCGCGCCGGCTCGCGGCACAACGAAGGCCCTGACGAAGTGCCCGCCGCGCTGGAGGTCGCGGATTCCCACGACCGCCGACGCTGCGATTGCCGCATGGGCGTCGAGCACGCGCTCGACGTCGACCGGGCCGAACGTTCGGCCGCTGCTCGTGATCACGTCCTCGGCACGGCCGACGAAGGTGAAGAAGCCTTCCTCGTCGGCGTGGGCGACGTCGCCCGTGAGGTACCAGTCTCCGAGGAAGGCCGCCTTCGTCTCCTCCGGCAGCTCCCAGTACCCGGCGAACAGGGTGGGCGGGCGCCCGCGGACCGCGAGGTCGCCCTCGATGCCAGAGGGAAGCTCGTTGCCCTGGTCGTCGATGATCGCGACATGGTGGCCCGGCAAGGCGCGTCCGAACGAGCCGGGCTTCGTGGCCCCGTCCGCGAGGTGCGCCACGACGACGTTGGTCTCGGCCTGCCCGTACCCGTCGTAGATCGTCATGCCCCAGCGCTCCTCGAACGTCGCGACGACGTCCGGGTCGAGGAAGTCGCCCGTCGACACGAGCCGCCGCAAGCGCGGCGATCGGAACCGCTCGAGCTTCGGATGCTCCGCCAGTGCGCGGTATTCGGCAGGCGACTGGCAGAGGATGCTCGGCCCAAGCCGGAAGAGGAGGTCCATTCGCTCGTCCACGTCGAACTCGCCCTCGTGCAGGACGACCTCGGCGCCGCGCGACCAGGGCCCGACCACGGTGTTCCACATGGTCATGGCGGAAGATGTCTCCGCAGTGCACCAGACCGCGTCGCCGCGGCCGACGTCGAGCCAGTGCTCGGCCTGGACACGCGTGGCAAAAACCGATCCGTGGGTGTGCGCGACGTCCTTCCGCGTCCCCGCGGCTCCGCTCGTCGACACGATGAACGCGAGGTCTCGCGACGCAGTGTCGTGCGTCGGGACGTTGTCCGGGACGTCCTTCGAGTTTCGCCGCAGGCCCTCCTCGAAGAGGTGGACGTCGGGCGCGAAGCCCATCCTCTGGATGGTTTGCTCCATCGAGTTGACCGCGACGACGAGCGCCGCGTCGGTCAGCGAGACCTGACGCTCGAGCATGGAAGAGGACACCGTCGGCGCGCACGGGACGACGACCGCCCCGACCTTCATGACGCCGAGGACCACCTCGAGCCAGTCGACCGTGCTGCCCGAGGCCACGAGCACGCGATCTCCCGGGCCCACTCCCTGTTCGCGGAGGGTTACTGCCCAGACGGAGGCGCCTTCCGCGATCTCGCGGAACGCCCGGTGATCGATGACCCCCTCCCTGTCGAGGAAGGTGAGCGCACGGCGCTTGGGATCGCGCGCGAGCGCCTCCACGACGTCCCGCGTGAAGTTGAAGTGGTCGGGGATCTGCCACCGGCCCTCGACGAGGGCCGGCCGGAGCGCGAGCTCGAGCGGCGAGCCTGGGAGATCGCTCGCCCGTTGCTTGCGCCTACCGATACGAAGTCCTTTCACGGTTCCACCATTATCGACCCGAAGGGGTGAGAAGCTGAATAGCAATTCCGTGCGCACCCGGAATCGCCTTCTCGACTCAGGTGAGGCCGAGCTCCACGGAGAACGGAGCGTCCGCAGCGACGTGCTCCGGCAGGCGGAACCCGCCCGCCTCCTCGAGCGCGGCGATGCGCTGCTCGAGCGGCGGATGGGTGTCGAACCAGCTCGACAGTGCGAGGACGCCACGCCTCTCGGACGCGACGCGGCTCGTCGGGCTCTCGACCCACAGGTGTGCGACCGACGTGTCCGCGTAGGCGATCGTCGTCGTATCCAGTTGGAGCCTGCGGAGGGCGAGTCCCATGGCCTCGGGATCGTTCAGGAGCTCGGCGGAACCGGCATCGGCGAGAAACTCGCGACGCCGCGACAGGCTCATCCGCATCAGCAGCGCGGCGTACGGCGCGAGCACGAGGCCGACGACCGCGAGGACGGCCACCAGGGCCCCACCCCCCCGCCGTGAACGCCCGCCACCGTAGAGAAGCATCCTGAAGCCGATGTCCGCGACCAGCGCGATCACGCCGGCGAACACCGTCGCCATCGTCATCAGGTAGGTGTCGCGGTTCCTGATGTGGGATATCTCGTGGCCCAGCACCGCCTCGAGCTCTCGCTTCGGCATCACGCGCAGCAACCCCGTCGTCACGCCGATGTAGCTCGTCCGAGGGCGGATACCGGCGGCGAATGCATTCGGTGCCGCGTCCTCCACCACACGGACGTCCGGTGTCGCGGGGAGGCCCGCGGCGATCGACACGTTCTCGACGAGCCGCCGCAGGGGTCTGAGCTCGTCAGGGCCGAGCTGCTGCGCCCGCGTCATGCTCGCGACCATCCTGCGCGACGAGATCATCGCGAAGATCGCGTACAGGGCAGCACCGAGCAGCGCCACGATTCCGAGCCTGAGATCGAGGGCCGCTCCGATGAGGCCCGCGACCACGCCGAGCAGGAACGCGAAGCCGAAGACGACGATGGTACTGCGGAGACGGTTCCGGCGGATCTGCTCCTGGAGAGTCACGTGACGGGCGTGAACGAGACCTCGGGCGGCGACGTGTCCCCGGCGGCCGAGAAGAACTCCCGGCCCCGGAAGCCGAGGGGCCTCGCGACGAGAGCCCACGGCAGGCTCTGGATCGCCGTGTTGTAGTGCATGACGGTCGAGTTGTAGTAGCGACGCGCGGCGCTGATCTTGTCCTCGGTGTCCGTGAGGTCGTCCTGGAGGCGCAGGAAGTTCTCCGACGCCTTGAGGTCGGGATAGGCCTCGGCCACGGCGAAGAGGCGTCCCAGGGCGCTCGTCAGAACATCGTTCGCGTCGGCGGCCTCGCCGGGAGTCGCGGCCCGCTGCAACGCAGTACGCGCGTGCGTGACCTCCTCGAACACGCCGCGCTCGTGGGCCGCGTAGCCGCGCACTGCTTCGACGAGGTTCGGGATGAGGTCGCCGCGGCGCTGGAGCTGGACGTCGATGTTCGACCAACCAGTGTCGGCCTCGTTGCGCAGCCGGACCAGGCGGTTGTAGCCGTACGCAACGAGGATCACGAGGAGGACGAGGACGCCGAGCGCGATCCAGAGCCAGAGCATTGTCTAGACCTCGAGCGCGCGGGCGAGCGCCCGGCCGCCGCCCGTGAGGACCGGCTCCCCGTGGGAGACGAGGACGCGCCGAACGGGGAGATCGAGCAGCGGCCGGAGCGACGTCGCGAGGTCACGCCGTGTCTTCCCGCTCGGGAGCCACGAGTCCGGGCACATCTTCACCCCCCGTTTCCCGTCGCCGAGGAGCACGTCGCCGGCGACGAGTGCGGAGTGCTCCGGGATCCAGAACACGACCTCCGTCGTCCTCGCCGTCCGGTACGCCTCGAGCCCACCGGGCAGGGGGTCGCCCGGCCGGAACGCGTTCGTCACGGCGCCGGCCCGTCTGGCGACGGCCGCCCGGCAGCCAGTCGGCGCCCAGACTCGCCCGTCGTACCGCTCGACGACGGCACGCGTGCTGCGTGCGTGCCAGAAGATGCTGACGAGCACGTGGACGCGCCCCCCGGCGCGCTCGACATCGCGATCCAGCGCCTTCCAGAAGTGCGACGTGTCCTCGGGTGGGACGAGTGGGTCGACGAGTACCGCGCCGTCGGCGGTCTCGACGTACACGCAGCCGACGTCCTGCCGCCACTCCTCGTGGTACCCGGTCCAGCGCCAGAGGCCGGGGGCGATCTCGAGCACGTCCACGCCGCGACTCTAGTGCGAACCGGTGGACCGACGAACACGTATCGTCGGGTCGAGCGACGAAGGAGGTTCACGTGACACGCACGCGCATCGGGATCGTCGTCGGCCTGGCCACGCTGGCCCTCGCAGCCGCGGGCTGCGGCGGAGGCGACAACGAGTCGGCGACCGGGACGACGGAGACGACGTCCACGGAGACGACGACATCGACGTCCTCCGAGACCGGCATGACGCTCGACGCAAGCGTCGGGCCGGGCTTCGTGATCAGCCTCAAGGGCTCGGACGGGCAGGACGTCACGACGCTGACCGCCGGCACGTACACGATCAACGTCGACGATCAATCCGACATCCACAACTTCCATCTGACAGGACCCGGCGTGGACGAGATGACGGAGGTCGGTACCACGGGGACGACGACCTGGACGGTCACCTTCCAGGACGGCTCCTACCACTTCCAGTGCGACCCCCACTCGAGCACGATGAACGGCGACTTCGAGGTCTCGGGCTAGCCCTTACAGCGTCGTCGACCTTCCGCTCTCCCCCGACAGGTGAAGAGCCTCGAGCGCTCGGGCCTGCCCGACCGCGTCCTCCCGGCCGAGGAGCAGCGGCGCCTCGCCGCTGATCGCGTCGCTCAGGTTCTCGAGCTCGAGGCGGTACGAGTCGACCGGGTCGAGCTCGATCCGGTCGACCTCACCGTTCCGACGGAGCTCGATGATCGGAATTCGGCAGTGCCACGGGTCGTCCAGGAAGAGCGAACCCTCGGTGCCGATCACCTCGAGCTCGTCGCGCTCGGGCAGGCAGGTGCCGCAATCGAACGTCGCGAGGACGTCGGCTGGGAACGACAGCGCGCCGGCGAACACCCAATCCGTGCCCGTCGGACCCGTGTAGGCCTGGCCGTAGACGGTCGTCGGCTCCCCGGCGAGCATCCTCGAGCCGCTCACGCAGTAGCACCCGACGTCCATGAGGCTTCCCCCCTCGACGTCCGTTCGGAGCCGGATGTTCTCCGCGTCGTAGAGCGCGTAGCTGAACGCCGAGCGGATCACGCGCGGCTCCCCGACCGCCCCCTCGTCGACGAGCTCCAGGAGCTTCGCCGTCTGCGGGTTGTGGCGGTACATGAACGCCTCCGTCAGGAGGCGGCCCGCTCGCTCGGCCGCGTCGAACGCCTGCTCGACCTCCGCCGAGTGGCGGCTGAGCGGCTTCTCGCAGAGGACGTGCTTCCCCGCCGCGACGGCCTGCACCGACCAGTCGCAGTGCATCGTGTTGGGGAGGGAGATGTAGACGGCGTCGATGTCCGGGTCGTCGAGCAGCGCCTCGTAGGAGCCGTACGCCCGCCCGATCTCCCACGTCCGTGCGTACTCCTGCGCGCGGCTGAGATCGCGGCTCGCGACGGCGACGAGCTCGACCTTCTCGGACGCGTGCGCGCCCGGGATGACGAGCCGGTTGATGTGGGCGGTCGACAAGATGCCGAGTCGCATCGGCTGCGTCATGACGTCTCCAGTCCTTTGAGGGCGGGGTACAGCGCGCGGTAGCGAGCGTATCCCTCCTCGTACGGACCCGCCCATTCGGACCTGGGCTCGATCCTCTCGCGAACGCGAACGCACGCTGCGACCGCCTCGCGGGCGTCCGAGAAGACGCCGTCCGCGACGCCGGCGAGCAGCGCGGCGCCGAACGCCGACCCTTCCTCCAGCGTCGTCAGCTCGAGCGGCAGAGCGAGGACCGTGGCGACGATCGCGAGCCACAGCCGGCTGTGCGCCCCACCGCCGGAGGCCCGGCCCACCCTCGCTTCGACCCCGAGTCCACGGAGTAGCTCGAGCGAGTCGCGGAGCCCGTAAGCGACGCCTTCGAGGACTGCACGGACGAGCGCGCCGCGATCGTGGTGTCGTGCGAGACCGGTGAACGCTGCGCGCGCGTCCGGGTCGGCGTGCGGCGTGCGCTCGCCCTGGAGGTAGGGGAGGAACGTCAATCCGTCGACGCCGGGGCCCCATCCGGCGGCCTCGGCCGTCAGCTGGTCGAACGGGATGCCGGGCGCGAGCGTGTCGCGGAACCACTGGAGCGAGCCGGCGGCGTTCAGCATCACGCCCATCGCCTCCCAGGTCTCCGGGAGCGCGTGGCAGAACGCATGGACACGACCATGCGGCTCGTGCGCGTACTCGCGGAGGGGTGCGAGGACGACCCCCGATGTCCCCAGCACGACCGACACGGCCCCCGGCTCGACGACGCCGACGCCGAGAGCGGCCGCCTGCTGGTCGCCCGCACCCGCGATCTCGGTGGACTCGCTGACCGGGGGAAGCCACTCCGCGGGAACGTCGAGCGCGGCCAGGACCTCGTCGCTCCAGGTGCGATTGGCGACGTCGAAGAGGAGCGTGCCGGAGGCATCCGCGACGTCGATGGCCCATTCGCCGGTCAGGCGGAGACGGACGTAGTCCTTGGGCAGCGTGATACGGCGGGTGCGGGCGTAGACGTCGGGCTCGTGGCGGCGAAGCCACAGGAGCTTCGGCGCCGTGAATCCGGGGAGCGCGCTGTTGCCCGTCAGCGACACGAGTCGCTCGGGCCCGACGAGCGCCTCGATCTCCGCGCACTCTTCGGCCGTCCGCTGGTCGTTCCAGAGGATCGCGGGGCGGAGGACCTGCCCGTGCTCGTCGAGGCAGACGAGGCCGTGCATCTGGCCGGACAGCCCGACGCGGCCCGGATCGACGCCGAGTGCCGCAAGCGCTCGCTCGCTCGCGCGCCACCAGTCCTCGGGATCCTGCTCGGACCAGCCGGCCAGCGGTGTCGAGAGCGGGTAGGTCTCCTCCGCCGAGGCGAGCAGCTCTCCCTCGGAGGAAATGGCGACCGCCTTCGCGCCGGTCGTGCCGACGTCGAGACCGACGAGGGTGGTCACGCGCCGAGCGCGGCGTAGACGAGTTCGTACGCCCGGACGGCGTCTTTGCCCGCCTGCGCCTCGCGCAACGCGGCGTCGTCGATCCTCGCGGCGACCGAGTCGATGAAGCGCCACTGGAGGACGCTGCGGCGCACCGCCTCCACGGCGTCCTCGGTGTACGGGTACAGGTCGAAGCCGAGCCGCTCGCCGCCCGAGCCGTAGCCTGCGCGCCGCAGCTCGACTGCGAGCTCGAGCGTCTCCATGAACGCGGTCGCGCCGACCATGTTGTCGTCGTCGAAGGTGCCCCAGCCCGAGTTCGCATGCTGGTGGCCGAGGAGCCCCTCGGCTGAGAGCAGTGCGGCGTACTCGGCGAGCGACTCGCCGTTCATCAGCAGGTGCTGCCAGTCCATGTTGACCTGCACGTTCGTGATGCCACGTGCGCGCAGCGTGTGGATGACGTGGAGCGTCATCCCGATGTTCCGCATGAAGATCTTCATCGCCGGCTCGGAGTTCTTGTGCTCGAGGAAGAGCGTCACGCCATGCTCGTGGCAGCGAGCCGCGACCTCTCCGACCCCGTCGATGAAGCGCCACTGCAGCACGCTGCGGCGCACCGCGGCAACGGCGTCTTC
>DATAET010000084.1:0-2313 GCA_036257855.1 Gaiellaceae bacterium
CGCCGGGTACTCGACCGCGTGCGGTCACGGCACGATCGCGCTCGTGACCTGGGCGCTCGACGCGGGTCTCGTCGAGCGGGAGGAGGGCGAGACGCACGTCGTCGTCGACGTGCCGTCCGGCCGGCTCGAGACGTGGGCGCATGTGCGGGACGGTCGCGTCGTCTCGGTCAGGTTCCGCAACGTCCCGTCCTTCGTGTGGGCGCAAGGGGTCGAGCTCTCGGACAGGACGGTCGACGTCGCGTACGGCGGTGCGTTCTACGTCTCGGCCGAGGAGCGGATCGCGCCCGCGGAGCTCCCACGCCTCGTCGAGCTCGGACGCCGATTGAAGCGCGAGGTCGAGGAGTGGCAGGACGTCGTCCACCCGCTCGAGCCGGAGCTCCGCGACGTCTACGGCGTCGTCTTCTGGCAGGAGGAGGGCGAGGATCCGCTGACCCAGCGCAACGTGACGGTCTTTGCGGACGGCGAGGTGGACCGCTCGCCGTGTGGGAGTGGCACGTCCGCTCGGCTCGCCCTCCTCGACGCCGCGGGCCGCTTGCCGCGGGGCGCGGAGCTTCGACACCTCGGCATCGTCGACACGGAGTTCCGCGGGCGCGTCGTCGGAGCTGCGGAGGTCGCCGGGATTCCCGCGGTCGTCACCGAGGTCGAGGGCTCCTCGTATCGCACGGGCGAGCACGTGTTCGCGCTCGACCCGCTGGACCCGCTCGGCGAGGGATTTCTCTTGCGCTGAAGGGGCAGACCCGTTCCGTGCGTCCCGGAATCGGGTAGTACTGAGAGATCACTACGAACGTGCTTCCGAAGAGATACGCCTCGCCGGTGCTCGTGGCGCAGGGCGGGATGGGGAAGGTGTACCGCGCAACGGACTCCGCGCTCGAGCGGACGGTGGCCGTGAAGCTGCTCGCGGACCGCTACGTCCGCGACGACGACGCCCGAGCTCGGTTCCGGCGGGAGGGACTCGCGGCGGCTCGTCTCTCGGCCGCCCCCAACGTCGTCACCATCTTCGACGTCGCCGAGCATCGCGGACGGCCGCTCATCGTGATGGAGTACCTGGAGGGCGGCTCCGTCTACGACCGGGTCCGCAACGGGCGGGTGTCGAGGGAGCAGGCGCTCGCCTGGCTCGACCAGGCTGCGACTGCGCTCGACCAGGCGCACGCGAACGGGGTCGTGCACCGCGACGTGAAGCCGGCCAACCTCCTCCTCGACCGCGAGGCGAACGTCCGCGTGACGGATTTCGGGATCGCTTCCGCAACGGGAGCCGACACGCTGACGTCGCCGGGGATGGTGCTCGGAACCGCCGGGTATCTCTCCCCCGAGCAGGCGCGCGGCGAGGCGGCCACCGCCGCGAGCGACCGCTACGCGCTCGGGGTCGTCGCGTTCGAGCTCCTCACCGGGCGCAGGCCTTTCGCCGGGGACACGCCGACGACCGAGGCCTTCGGGCACCTGCACGCAAGCATCCCGAGCGCGACCGCCCTCGATCCGACGCTGCCGCCCGCCGTCGACGGCGTGTTCACGTCGGCGCTCGCGAAGGATCCAGAGGAGCGGCCGCGGACCGCGCAGGACCTCGTCGACCGGCTCCGCGCGGCGCTCGGTGCCGAGGATCCGGGAGCGGCGCCGACTCTCGTCTATCCGAGCGAGCCGACCCTCGTTCGTACGACGCGGCGAACGCGCCCTCACGTGCACCGGACTCGACGTCGTGTCGGCGCGATCCTCGGCCTGGGCGCCGTCGGCCTGCTCGTCGCGGGAGTGCTCGTCGCTGCGCTCGTCGGTGCCGGGGACGACTTCGGCGACCGGGCGCGGCCGACGACGGCAGCCCGAGGAGCCGGCACGACGACCGCAGCCTCCCGCGAGGCGCCGACGGTGGACGGCTCATCGCTGAACGACCGTGGCTTCGCGCGGATGCAGGCCGGGGACTACGCGGCGGCGCTGCCGTTGCTTCGGGGCGCGGTGCTCGCGCTCGGCGGCTCGAACACGATCACCGAGGCGTACGCCGACTACAACCTCGCGTACTCCCGGTTCGCGGTCGGGCGTTGCGACGGCGTCATCGGCCTCCTCGACCGATCCGAGCGGATCCAGGGCGCGCGTACGGAGATCGACGCGCTGCGGGCCCGGTGGGAGGCGAGCTGCGCGTCAGACGAGGAGGGCGACGCGGGCCCCGGCAAGCATGGAAAGGACAAGGCCAAAGGCCACGACTGAGCTAGGCGTCGTCCGGCTCGAGGAGCCGGACGATCTCGCCGTCCTCCGGGAAGCGCCCCCGGACCTGCTTCGAGAAGAGGAGGTCGCCGTCGACCAGGACGTCGAACTGCCCCCGCCCACCGG
>DATAET010000085.1:0-10577 GCA_036257855.1 Gaiellaceae bacterium
CACGGGGCGCCGCAGCGCGGCGGCCGTCTCGGTCGCCAGCTCGAGCGCGTTGTAGGCGGCGCGCGCGTCCCCTCCCGCGCGTACCGACAGGAACTCGATCACGTCGTCGCCGAACTCGACGCCGCCGTACTCGCCCGCGTCCAGCGCCCGCCGCAGCAGGCCCTCGAGGTGCTCGGTCGTCAGCGCGCGCAGCTCGTACACCTGCGCCCGCGAGATCAGCGCGGAGATGTAGTCGTAGTGCTGATCGCCGGCCTTGTCGTAGCGAACGGCGCGGCGGCGCAACGCGTCCTCGGCGACCTCCATCGTGATCGCGCCCTCCGCGGTGTCGCACGCGACCTCCAGGGCGGTCAGCGCGGCGCGCGCGTCGCCGCCGGTGCGCGATGCGAGGAACGCGAGCACCTCGTCGGCGATCGCGTGCTCGCCGCACTCCCCGCGGTCGATCGCGCGCCGCAGCAGCACCTCGACGTCCTCGGGCCTGAGCGCCTGCAGCTCGATGATCTGCGAGCGGCTCAGCAGCGCGGAGTTGACCTCGAAGTACGGGTTCTCGGTGGTCGCGCCGATGAGCGTGACGATCCCGTCCTCCACGGCCGGCAGCAGCTGGTCCTGCTGGGCCTTGTTGAAGCGGTGGATCTCGTCGATGAAGAGGATCGTCCTCGCGCCGTTTCCACCGAGGCGGTCGCGGGCACGCGCGATGACGGCACGCACGTCGTCGACGCGAGCGGACACCGCCGAGATCTCCTCGAAGACGGCGCCTGTGCGCTCTGCGACGATCCGCGCGGTCGTCGTCTTCCCGGTGCCCGGCGGGCCGAACAGGATCATCGACGGGGGGCGGTCCTGCTCGATCGCGAGGCGAAGCGCCGACCCGGGCCCGAGGACGTGCTGCTGCCCGACGAGCTCGTCGAGCGTGCTCGGCCTGAGCCGGACGGCGAGCGGCGCGTTCTCCGCCTGCCGCTCCCGTGCGGCCTCGCTGAAGAGGTCGGCCACGCGCGAAGTATGCTCAGGCCATGTCCGAGGCCGAGGACTTTTCCCAGCCGATCCTGCCGGGAGAGGCCGGTTCGGACTACGAGCGCTACCTTAATACGGAGCAGCTGCTCGCGCTGCAGAAGACCCCCGCCGAGTGGGTCCACCGCGACGAGCTGCTCTTCCAGGTCACGCACCAGACGTCCGAGCTCTGGCTCAAGCTCGCCTGGAACGACGCCGAGGAGGCTGTCCGGCTGATCGAGGAGGGCGACCTGCGGGGCGCCCTTCGTCTTCTCCGGCGCTCGATCCTCTGCGTTCGGTTCCTCATCCCGCAGCTCGAGATGCTCGAGCACATGTCGCCGTGGGAGTACCAGGAGATCCGCCAGGTGCTCGGTCACGGGTCCGGGTTCGACTCGCCGGGGTGGAACGAGCTCCGCCGCGTCTTCCCGCGGCTCGGGCAGGCGTTCCACAACGCTCGCCGCGAGAGCGGCCTGACCCTCGCCGAGCTCTACGTGAACGGCCGCGACCACGAGCGGCTCTACCAGCTCGCCGAGGCACTCCTCGAGCTCGACGAGCAGGCGCAGCTCTGGCGCATGCGTCACTACCAGGTCGTCGCCCGCGTGATCGGAGACAGCGTCGTCGGGACGCAGGGAACGCCGGTCGAGCTCCTCGGGCGGCTCGTGACGAAGACGTCGTTCCCCGAGCTCTGGGACGTTCGCAACGAGCTCACGGCACTGTCGAAGGCGTCGGCGGAGTGACCCTCCGGGAGGAGGCGGCAGCGCTCCTGCAGTCGCTGATTCGCGCCGAGACGGTGAACCCGCCGGGGAACGAGATCCGCGCGGCGGAGGTGCTCCGCGCGTACTTCGCGGAGAACGGCATCGAGACGGAGCGGTACGCGCGCGACCCGAACCGGCCCAATGTGGCGGCGCGCCTTCGCGGTGGGGACGGACCCGTGCTCGCACTCCTCTCGCACACGGACACCGTGCTCGCCGATCCTGCGGAGTGGGCGCGCGATCCGTGGTCGGGCGAGCTCGTCGACGACGAGATCTGGGGTCGCGGGGCCCTGGACATGAAGGGCCAGGCCGCGGCGTCCGCGGTCGCGTTCGCCTCGCTCGCCCGCGAAGGCTTCTCTCCGGACGGCGAGCTCGTCTTCCTGTCGGTGGCGGACGAGGAGGTCGGCGACGGCTGGGGCCTACGCTGGCTCGTCGAAGCCCATCCGGACGCGGCGCGTTGCGACTTCGCGATCAACGAGGGGGGCGGAGACCGCCTCGTGATCGGCGGGACGCCGTTCTACGGCTGCGCGACCGCCGAGAAGATGTCCTCGCCGTTCGTCCTGCGCGTGAGGGGACGGAGCGGACATGCCTCGATGCCCGGGATCGCGGACAACGCGCTCGTCAAGGCGGCGCGGTACATCCAGGCGCTCGGCGAGTACGAGCCCGAGCCGACGCTCATCCCCGAGGCCTGCGGCCTCCTCGCAGGCGTGCTGGGCGAGGTGCCGCCGCTCGACCAGGTGCTCGAGCGCGCGGCCGCAGTCCACCCGCTGCTGCCGGCTATCGTCCAGCCGCTCCTGGCCCTCACCTTTTCGCCGACGATGATCGACGCGTCCCACCAGCGCAACGTCGTTCCCGGGCTGTGCGAGGTGACCGTGGACTGCAGGCTCCTCCCCGGCCAGACGCCCGCCGACGCCGAGCGCATCGCGCGTGCGGCGATCGGCGACGGCGACTACGAGATCGAGTTCCTCGAGGGGACGGGAGGCACGCGCTCCGAGCTTCGAACGCCGCTCTGGGACGCGCTCGAGTCCTTCACGTCGACAATCGAGCCCGGCGCGCGACTCGTGCCGTTCGCGTGCCCAGGGTTCACGGACAGCCACTTCCTGCGCCAGGCGTACGGCACGACCGCCTACGGGTTCTTCCCGATCAAGGAGATGGACACGGAGCTCGCGACCAAGCTCGTCCACTCCGCGAACGAGCGCATCGCGGTGGACGACCTCGAGCTCGGGACGAACATGCTCCGCTCCGCGGCGGTGTCCATCCTCTCGTCGTGAGCGACGACGCCGACGCCCTGGTCGTCTTCGGGCTCACGGGCGACCTCGCCCGCCGGAGCACGCTACCCGCGCTCTACGACCTCACACAGCAGGGACTGCTCACGTGCCCGGTGATCGGGGTCGGGCGCCGTGAGCTCTCCAGGGAGGAGCTCGTCGGGCACGCGGCCGAGGCCATCACCGCCGCCAAGAAGAAGAACCTCGACGAGAAGGTCCTCCACGAGCTCCTGTCCCGCATGAGCTACGTCGGTGGAGACGCGGAGGAGGGGTCGCTCTACGAGCGCTTGCGCGAGGCGCTCGAGGACAGGTCGACGCCGGCCTTCTACCTCGCGACGCCGCCCTCGATGTTTCGGGACGTGGCCGAGGAGCTCGCAGCGGCAGGTCTCGCGAGCGACGGCGCACGGCTCATCGTGGAGAAGCCCTTCGGCACGGATCTCCACTCCGCCCGCGAGCTGAACCAGCGCCTGACCGCGATCTTTCCCGAGGAGCGTCTGTTCCGGATCGACCACTTCCTCGGCAAGGAGCCGGTGCAGGACATCATGTACCTCCGCTTCGCGAACGCCCTCTTCGAGCCGGTCTGGAACCGCGAGCACGTCGAGTCCATCCAGATCACCATGGCCGAGGACTTCGGGGTGGAGGATCGCGGTGCTTTCTACGACCCGGTGGGAGCGGTGCGTGACGTCGTGCAGAACCATCTCCTGCAGGTCCTGGCGCTCGTTGCGATGGAGCCTCCGTCCGGGGATGCGGACGCCGTCCCACGCCGTCGCGCCGATGTTTTCCGAGCCATGCCGGCGGCCGATCCCTCGTGTGCGATCCGCGGTCAGTACGTCGGCTACAGGGAGATCGAGGGCGTGCGTCCGGACTCGGACACCGAGACGTTCGTCGCCCTGCGCTTCGAGATCGAGAACTGGCGGTGGGCGGGTGTCCCGATCCTCGTTCGCGCGGGGAAGGCACTCGCGAGGACGGCGACGGAGATCGTGGTTCGCCTCCAGCGCGTGCCGCAGCTCCACTGGGGCGCGCACAGGATCGAGTTCCCCGGCCACGACGACATCGTCCTTCGCATCGGGCGACAGGCGGGCATGTCGATTTTCGTACGCGCGAAGACGCCCGGCAAGGAGGTCTCGCAACCCGTCTCGCTCGACCTCGACTTCGTCGACGAGCTCGGGGTGCCGCCCGGCCCGTACGAGCGCCTGCTCGCCGACGTGCTCCGTGGAGACAGCACGCTCTTTCCGCGATGGGAGGTAATCGAGCAGACCTGGCGGATCGTGCAGCCGCTGCTCGATGCGCCGACCCCGATCCTGTCCTACGAACGCGGGTCGTGGGGCCCCGCATCGGCCGATGCGCTCGCCGAGGACCACGGCGGCTGGCGAGAGCCACAGGCGCAGCACTAATGGTCGCGTGAACGACACGGGGTGGGGCGAGTGGGCGGACGCCGTCGAGGTCGAGCCGTCGATCTACGCGGCCGACTTCTCGCGGCTCGGCGAGCAGCTCGAGACACTGCGCGCTGCGGGAGCGAGCGTCTTCCACTTCGACGTCGGCGATGGGCACTTCATCCCCGAGATCACGATCGGGCCGATCGTGCTGGCGTCGATCTCTCCCCTCGTACGCGGGTGGGGGGCACGGCTCGACTGCCATCTCATGGTGGCGGAGCCCGAGCGGCACTTCGACGCCATCGCCGAGGCGGGCGGCGACAGCGTGACCTTCCACGCCGAGGTCTGCGACGATCCTGCACGAGCCATCGCACACGCGCGCTCGCTCGGGCTCGGCGTCGGCGTCGCCTGCAATCCCGAGACGCCCGTGGAGGAAGCGGCGGCGGCAGGCGAGGGGGCGGACCTCGTCCTCTGCATGTCGATCCACCCGGGCTACTCCGGGCAGGCGTTCATGCCGGCGTCCCTCGCGCGCATCGCGCGCCTGCGGTCGCTCCTCCCCGCCGGCGTCCGCGTGCAGGTCGACGGCGGAATCAACAGTGAGACGATCCGCGGAGCCCGCGAGGCGGGCGCCGATCTCCTCGTCGCCGGAAGCGCCGTGTTCTGGACCGACGATCCGGCGGCGTCGTACCGGAAGCTCACCGCGGCGGTGGAGCCGTCGCATGCGTGACGACCTCCTCGAGCTTCGCTCCCACGAGGGCGCACTCGCACGGATCGAGGAGTGGCTCACGGAGCACGGGTTCTTCGCGCCCGGAGGGGAGGAGCTCGTCGCCGAGCTCTACCTCGGGTACGGCCTGTCGCAGTCGATCCGCAGGACGGCGTCGCCCGCTCCTCCCGAGCCGTGTTCAGCCCTCCCGCTCGCCGCGTGTCTGCTGCGCGGTCGAGCGCAGCCACCGGGTGGGTCGGTACGGGTCGGTGACTGGCGGCAGAGCTGGTCCGGGACGGAGTACGAGAGCGCCGTCGAGAGCGTGCGGGACGCGATCGCCCGAGGCGACGTGTACCAGGTCAACATCGTCCAGCACCTGCAGGCGCCGTTCGCTGGCGAGCCGGCTGCGCTCGCGGCCCGGCTCGAGCCGCTGCGACCTCTCCATCCCGCCCCGTTCGTCACGGACGGCTGGGCGGTGGTCTCGGCCTCGCCCGAGCTCTTCCTGGCCCGGAGCGGGAACCGGATCTGGACGATGCCGATCAAGGGAACCCGCCCGCGAGGTGCCTCCGCGGAATTGCGCGCGTCGGAGAAGGACCGGGCCGAGCACGTGATGATCGTCGACCTCGAGCGAAACGACCTCTCGCGCGTCTGCCTCCCGGGGACGGTGCGCTGGCCGGAGCTCATGGCGACGCGTGAGCTGGCGGGGGTCGAGCACATGATCTCGACCGTCGAGGGCCGGCTGCGCGACGGTGTCGCGCTGAGCGAGATCCTCGACGCGACCTTCCCCGGGGGCTCGGTGACCGGTGCGCCGAAGATCGCCGCCGTCGATCTCATCGCGCAGCTCGAGCCGGTCGGGCGAGGCGCGTCGATGGGCGCGCTCGGGCTGATCCGCGGCAACGGGGACTTCGAGCTCGCGCTGACCATCCGGACCTTCGCGATCGCGGAGGGCGCGATCCACCTCTGGATCGGCGGCGGTGTCGTGTGGGACTCGGAGCCCGCGAAGGAAGTCGAGGAGTCGTGGACGAAGGCGCGGCCGCTGCTCGAGAGCATCGGCTCGCGGATCCCGGAGGCGGCGCTCACGTGACCGTTCTCGCACTCGCCGTGACGGGTCGCGGGCTGGTCGACCCGGCGGAACCGGTCATCCGCGCCGACGACGAGGGCCTCCTGCGCGGTCGGGCGGCGTTCGAGACCCTGCGTGTGTACGGAGGGAGGCCGTTCCGGCTGGAAGCGCACCTCGACCGGCTGACTGCATCGGCCGCTTCGATCGGGCTCCCGGCGGTCGAGCGACGCCGGCTGCAGGTTCTCGTCGGCCTCGTGCTCCCGAAGGCAGAGCGCGGGGACGCGTCGCTTCGCCTCGTGTGGACGGCAGGACCGGCGGGCGGCATCCCCTCGGCGCTCGCGCTCCTGAGCAGCGTCCCGGAGTGGATCGAGTCGGCGCGCGAGCGGGGTGCGACGGCGGTCTCGCTCCTCGGCGTCCGGGCCGCGGAGCCGTGGCTCCTGCCAGGCGTCAAGTCCACGAGCTACGCCGTGAACATGGCGGCCGAGGCGGAGGCACGACGTCGCGGCGTGGACGAGGCTCTCTTTGTCGACCCCGACGGCGTCGTCCTGGAAGGCACGGTGACGAACATCTGGTGGCGCATCGGAGACACGCTGCACACGCCGTCGCTCGACCTCGGGATCCTCGCGGGGGTCACGCGAGCGACGATCCTGGAGCTGGCGCCCGAGTGCGGCTACCGCGTGGAGGAGGCCTCGTACCCGCTCGAGCACCTGCTCGCGGCCGACGAGGCGTTCACGTCCTCGTCCGTACGGGAGGTGATGCCGCTCGTGGAAATCGACGGGCGCGCACTCGGCCGGGGCCCGGCCGCGGATGAGCTTCAGGCGGCGCTGCGCGCACTCGCAACATCTACAGTCTGACGGTGGACGAGACACCGGTCCGGCTCGGCGGTATGGCGCTCCAGAACGGAGTGCTCGTGCACGGGCCGACGTCGTGGGGCTGCGCCGTACGCGACGAGGACGGCGTTCTCCACGTCGCCTCCGGGCGAAAGCCGCACCTGGCGCCGACGGCGCGGCAGCGGGTGCCGATCCTGCGAGGCCCGCTGGCTCTCGCAGAGGCGTTCGCCCTGCTCCCGACGGTCCGCCGGGCCCTTCCGCAGGCGCGCTTCCCGTTCGAGCGACCGAGCGTCCTCGGAGCGATCCTCGGCACGGCCGTCGCGGCGCGGGTGCTGCGACGATCGCGACTGTCCCCCGGGACCAGGGAGCTCGCGGCGGCCGGCGTCGCCTTCCTGCCTGCAGCCCTGGCGCTGCGAGGGCCGAACCTCGCCGCCTACCACGGTGCCGAGCACATCGCGATCGGGACGTACGAGAACGGCGGCGTCCCGGCCCCGAAGGAGCACGCGCGGTGCGGCTCGCAGCTCATCGCCCCTCTCGTCGCGTCGTCGCTGGCGGCCAACATCGTCGCGGCGAAGGCGCCCGCGGGAATGCGCGGATTCGCACGGCTCGCCGGGACGGCGGGCGCCGTCGGCGGGTCCGTCGAGGTGTTCTCGTGGGTCGCTCGCAACCCCACGCACCCGGTCGCGCGGGCTCTCGCGCGGCCCGGGTTCGAGCTGCAGCGCCACCTCTCGACCGCGGAGCCGTCCGACGACCAGCTGGACGTCGCGAACGCTGCGCGCGACGCCTGCCTCGCGCTCGAGCAGGACGCCCGCTAAGGGCGCGGCGCCTCGGCTACAGCGGCTTCGGCCCGTTGCCGATACGGCTTGAGGTGGATCTCGAGAACACGCTATTGACGTGGCTCCCGATCGTGTTCTTCGGGATCGTCATCGTCCTCCTCCTCTACACACTGCGCTTCATGCCGCGCGCAAAGCCTGCGCCGGTCGTGCGCGGCTCACAGGTCGAGGTGTCCTGGTCTGACGTCGCCGGACTGGACGAGGCCAAGGAGGAGCTGTCTGAGGTCGTCGAGTTCCTCCGCGACCGCAAGCGCTTCGAGCGGCTCGGCGCGAGAGTTCCGCGGGGAATCCTTCTCCACGGTCCTCCGGGTACCGGGAAGACACTGCTCGCGAAGGCCGTCGCGAGCGCCTCCGGAGCGAACTTCTACTCGCAGAGCGCGTCGTCCTTCGTCGAGATGTTCGCCGGCCTCGGCGCGGCACGGATCCGCAAGCTCTTCGAGGAGGCGCGGAAGCACGCTCCCGCGATCATCTTCATCGACGAACTGGACGCCGTGGGCACCGCGCGCATCGGAGGCGGCTTCCATCGTGAGCACGACCAGACGCTGAACCAGCTCCTCGTCGAACTCGACGGCTTCAACGCGCGCGACGAGGTCGTCGTCATGGCCGCCTCGAATCGGCTGCAGGACCTGGATCCCGCGCTGTTGCGGCCGGGTCGCTTCGACAGGCAGGTCCTCGTGTCGGCCCCGGACGTCGCGGGTCGGGAGGCGATCCTCGGTGTCCACACGCGTGGCAAGCCACTGGCCTCCGACGTCGATCCGGGTGTTATCGCGCGGCAGACGGCCGGCCTGACGGGCGCGGACCTCGCGAACCTCTGCAACGAGGCGGCGATCTTCGCGGGCCGCTCGAACACGCAGGTCATTCGCCAGGCCGACTTCGACGCCGCGATGGATCGAATCGTCGCCGGCCTGCAGCAGCGCCGGGTCGTGTCCGAGAAGGAGAAGCGCATCCTCGCCTACCACGAGGGCGGGCATGCGGTGATGTCGCACCTCGTCGGCGAGCTTTTCCCCGCGCAGAAGGCGACGATCGTCTCGCGTGGCCAGGCCCTCGGCTACACGCTGAACACGCCGACAGAGGACCGGTACATGCATACGCGCGAGGAGTTCCTCGATCTCATGATGGTCTTCCTCGCCGGCCGCGCTGCAGAAGAGATCGTGTTCGGGCGGATCACGAACGGCGCGGCGAACGACCTCGAGCGCGTCACCGAGATCGCGCGCTCGATGGTGTTCGAGTTCGGCATGTCCGAGGTCGCGCCGTCCCGCACGATGCGTGCCGACAACTACGCATTGTCCGAGGAGACGAAGCGGCTGCGGGACTCCGAGCAGGCACGACTCACCGATCACGCGTACGAGGAGGCGAAGCGCCTCCTCCTCAAGCACCGGCCCGCACTCGATCGCGTCGCCCAGGCCCTCCTCGAGAAGGAGACGCTCGACCGTGCCGAGCTCGAGTCGCTGCTGGCCGACATCCCTGCGGAGTCGCGCTCGTCCGAGACGATCGGGACCATCCGCGCACTGCCGCTTCGGGACTGAGAACCGCGCGGATAGCATCGCCCGCGTGCGGATGCGCGGCATCCACCATCTCGGTCTCGCGGTCACGGACCTCGACGAGGCGATCGAGACGTACGAGCGGCTCTTCGGTGCACGGCTCGAGCATCGCGAGCCGCTCGTCGACCAGGGCGTCGAAGCGGCTTCGCTGCTCGTGGGGGACGGTCGGGTCGAGCTGGTGACTCCGACTGGTGAGGAGACGCCCGTCGGTCGCTTCCTCGCGCGACGGGGCCCCGGCATGCACCACGTCGGGTTCGAGGCCGAGAACCTTCTCACCGCGCTCGAGGACCTGGAGTCGGCAGGCGCCCAACTGATCGATCGAGTACCGCGCCGCGGGCTGTTCGGGCTCGAGGTGGCGTTCGTCCATCCGGATTCCGTCCACGGCGTTCTCACGGAGGTGGTTGCGAGTGGCTGACGACTTCATACGGGTCGAGATCGGGTTCGCCGGCGGGCAGATCCTCAGCTGGCTCGTGACCCCTGAGAGCGCGGACGCCCTCGACGGGAAGCTCGGAGCCGGTGGCTCGGGAAGCCTCTCGCTCGACGCCCAGGAAGGGACGATCACCCTCGTGCTCGACCGCGTCGTGTACGTCAAGCGCTACGCGCGCGAATCCCGCGTCGGCTTCGCCGGCTAGGACGTGCCCCTCCGGGTCGGCATCGTCGGCCTTCCGAACTCCGGGAAGACCACGATCTTCAACGCCCTGACGCACGCCGGTGCGCAGGTGACCGCATACGCGGAGGTCACCCAGAAGCCGAACCTCGGGATGGCAGTCATCGCCGACGAGCGCCTCGATCGGCTCGCCCAGGTCGTCGGCTCGAAGAAAGTGACGCCTGCCGCGATCAGGATCATCGACGTGCCCGGACGTGCCGAGATCCCCGGCGAGCTGCGCCAGTCGGATGCGCTCCTCGCCATTCTCGACGGGTTCTCCGAGGACGCCGACCCGGCGGCCGACCTCGAGACGCTCCGGCTCGAGCTGATCGTCGCCGATCGCGAGCACGTCGACCGACGGCTCGAGCGCGTGCGCAAGGAGGCGAAGTCGGGCGACCGGGCCAAGCGCCAGGAGGTCGAGGTGACGGAGCGACTCCTCGACCACCTCGACGCCGGCAAGCCGGTCTCGGAGTGGCCCGGCGAGCTCCCGCCCGAGCTCGAGCCGCTGACCACGAAGCCGCTCATCCCGGTCGAGAACGGCCCCGGCGGGATCGACTGCGCATTGGAGATGGAGCTCGCCGAGCTCCCTCCCG